>JAMOOR010000200.1 GCA_027065235.1 Thermotogaceae bacterium
TTCTTGTAATAAACACTGCTCCTTGGAATTTGTAATAGCTCACATGCTCTCTTTATGCTTATGCCTTCTTCTGATACCTTACTTTTGATTATCTCAAGCTTCTCTTCTTTGGTCAGTAGTTTTCCAATATTTTTGATAAGAAATCTCTCTCAACCTCCAGTTTCCCTATTTTTTTGTATGCTTTGTCGAGCTCGCTTTTTAGTTTCTTGGCTTGATCTTCTTTCTCAAATACGAGATGGATGTTCTCGAGAAATTCTTTTTTCCAAGCTCTGACTTGTTGTGGATGAATACCATATTCTGATGCTATCTGTGATATGGTTTTGTCTGCCTTAACTGCTTCGAGTGCCACTTTTGCTTTGAATTGTGATGTGTATTTCTTTTTCCTTCCCATTCCTATGCTCCCCCTTTCGCTCAAATTTTATCACTTGTCCAATTCCCGGGGAGCATCTCAGGGGCCACGCGCTGGTCCCTTTTTCTTTAACATTGGAAATTTTTGATAAGGTTTTCGTAGTCTTCTATTGTGTTGACGTTTTTGAAATATCCCAAATCTTTTACCACTGAAACAGCTGTCTTTTGAGATTTTATAAAGTCTGTTATGGAAAGATTTTTTGTGTTCAACCTTTTTCTTACGGTGTCTTTCAGTGTGGTTTTGTATATGCCCGGAATAGGGGTAATTCTGTCCGTATAAAAGATTGAGATGCCGGCGTAACTTTCCAAAAGGACTTTTTCGAGGTATATAGCGTGCTCTTTTTTGAAGGTTGGCATATCGCATGGTACGAAAAGTACATAACTTGACTTGGCTATATTAAAAGCTGTGTAAATACCACCTAGAGGGCCAAAATCAGGAAATATATCGTCATATGCAGGGATTTTTAGATATTTAAAATCTTGTTTTCTTCCTACTATGTACACATCTCCTAAATCCTTCAATTCTTCATATATTACTTCAACAAAAGCTTTTCCACATATTTTGAGCAAGCCTTTGTTCACATTACCCATTCTTTTTCCTTTTCCACCGCAAAGGATCGCTATCTCCATGGCTTACACCCTTTTGGAGATTATCACTTTTGTTGTAAAATTACCAAAGCAAGGAGGTGGTCAATTTGCAGTTTAAAACAATACCTCTCTATGAAGATGAAAACCATAAGTTCTATCTTCTTGGATGGGGAGAAAAGGAAGAAGAAGGAGTTGTCCAGGTAAATCAATACTTGATAATTGATGGAAATGAAGGAATCCTTCTCGATCCAGGTGGAGCTCATGTTTTTGCACAGGTTTTGGCGGAAGTTGCAGAGATAATCGATCTTAACAAGATAAAGCATATATTTTTTACCCATCAAGACCCAGATGTCGTATCTGGTATAACTCTATGGATGTCGATGACTCCGAATTCTAAAGTATACATTTCCGAACTTTGGGTAAGGTTTTTGCCTCACTTTGGCGTGTATGATAAGAAGAGGATCGTCCCTATCCCAGATAAAGGAGGAAAAATTAAACTTGCAAGTGGCGTGAATCTTGAGATAATTCCTGCTCATTACCTTCATTCAACTGGTAATCATACACTTTACGATCCTGTTGCAAAGGTTCTTTTCTCAGGAGATATCGGTGCTGCGATATTCCCACCTAATGGAAGATATCAGATAGCTGAGAATTTTGATGAGCATGTAAAACTCATGGAAGGATTCCACAAGAGATATATGCTTGCAAATGCTGTGTGTAAAAAATGGGTAAACGCCGTGAGTAAGTATGAAATTGATTATATAGCTCCACAACATGGTGCGGTAATGAATAAGGAAGTTTCTATGAGGTTTCTTGAATGGTTCAAAAATTTGAAATGTGGTATCGATATACTGAATCAGATTTATTAAAGAGGTGATATATGATGAATGAAAAGATATTAAGTGCGATGGAACGCCTTGCAGCGGCGTATTTCGCTCAGAATGTAATGACATCGTTTATGGAACATTTAGATAATGTTCTTGTAGGAAGGGTTAAGTCAACTCAGAGCGAGCTTTCTGAGATAGCGGAAACATTCTACAACCTTAGTTCGAAGTTTGAGGATCTTGCCTCGAGGTTCCAACAGAGCAGTGCTGAGGCTTCGGAGAATGTTGAAAAAATCTCTACTTTAAATGAAGAGCTCCAAGATGAACTTAAAAAAGCTGGAACCAACATGGCAAGCGTTGGAGAAGATGTTGAAAAAACAGTTAACGATACTTTCAAAATTTTGGAGTCTTTCAAGCAGGTTGAAACTATGATAGATGACATTGCAAAAATAGCAAAGCAAACCAATTTGTTAGCTTTGAACGCATCAATTGAAGCAGCAAGGGCTGGAGACCATGGAAGGGGATTCGCCGTTATAGCGTCAGAGATTCAAAAGCTTGCTATAAATTCAAAAGAGGTGTCTTCAAATATCGCCGATCAGGTGAGGGGTATATCTACCGCAATTGAGGATGCAATGAATAACATTAAGAAGGTTAAGGAAATGTTCGACATATTAAGTGAATCGATGTCAAAATTCCTTGACTTCTTGCTTATGAATAAAGAATTTTTGGAGCAGGTTAGAGATATAATGGAAAATGCGTATTCTGATGTCAGTGAGAGCTCTGATCAAATGAAAAAATCCGTAGAGGTTCTCAACGAAGCCATATCAAGATTTGATATAGTTAATAATGTAATAGAGGCAATAATCAACGCTCAAGTGAATCTGAAAAATATGAGCATATAGCTTACATATTCTCCCTGCTTTTTATGTAGGTTTCGTAGAATTCGTTTGCAGCTTCTTTTCCTATGTACCTGAAGTGCCAGGGTTCTTCCATGTAAAGTATATTGTATTTGAAGTAGGGTTGTACAAACCCAAATTTGTAGCTGTTGTTTACAAGCCACCTATATTCCGGTGTGTTCTTAAAACATTTCAAAAGCAAGCACTTTCCGTCTTTCCTTGCAAGATCGACAGCCAAACCGAGTTGATGCTCACTTCTTCCCGGCTTGGCCACCGCTGTCTGATCAGGACCGTATTTGATTATAGCATCGAGGTATAAATTCCTTTGGTAATACCAGCTCCTATAAGCGCTAACTACTATGATTTCATATCCAGCTTTTTTAGCGGCATTTAGCATTTGAACAAGTGCTTCTTCGGCTTCTTTCCTTAGCTTTAATTCAGGTTTAAAGCAATACTCCGCTGGTATTTCCACAAGGTCGTTGGGTTCGTATTCAGGTGGCAGAGGGGAATCGCTGTAGTTCATATCAAAGTCTATGGGAAGATTTCCGTTTACTTTCATTGGAAGATAATCTATATATTGGAGAGACACCCATCCACCTTCCACTTCTATCCAATCGAAAGAAGGAGTGTATTCAGCCTTTCCAGTTGAATTCACGACATCCTTAAAATGAAGAGTTTTTACTACAGAGCAATTCACTGATGGACAAGTACGCATATTTAAACTGTCAACAAATATATAAAATTTATCAGCAGTAGCTATGAATGTCAGCAAGACTATTAAAAACGTAAGAAAGATTTTTCTTTTCATATGGTATCCTCCTTATGATTATTCGGTTATTTATATTATATCAAATCCTCTTTTGATATCTGTTAACCGAGTATAATAAAGTTCTGATTATAAAAAACTTAATAGTTTTTGATATTGAATTTACTGACGAGTACGATTACAAGAATACAAATGGTCTAAAGAAAAGGTCTAAAGAGTGTGTTATGGGATAAAGTTTGGTATACTTCTTTTGTGTAAGAGATGCAAAGGAGGCGTTAATATGTTGGAGCTTGATGTTGCAAGAGAAATCCTTGATCTTGCTCTTGAGAATGGTGGAGATTTTTCTGAGATTTTCATTGAAGAGACTTTTGGGACTACGATCGCCTATGAGAATGGAAAGGTAGAAGTTGCTACTTTTTCAAAGGATGCAGGTTTTGGAATAAGGGTGATCGATGGCGAGCTTACATATTACGCGTCATCATCCGGGCTTGATGTTGAGAAGATGAAAGAACTTGCAAGAGGTCTTGCAGATGCCGTTGGTGAAAAAAGGAAGACAAAAGTGAAAGAGCTTATAAGAGAAATGCCGTCCAACAATGCCCCATTTGAAATAGCCTTTGACGAGATTCCCGTTGATAGGAAAATGGAGATAGTTAAAAAAGCAGCGGAAATTGCTAAAGGCTATGATGAAAGGATTGTAGAGGTTAAAGTCAGGTACGCTGATAAGCAAAGAGTAGTTTGGATATACAACAGTGAAGGAAAAGCGGTGTCCGATGTTAGAAATTATCCGGTGCTTTACGTTCAAGCTGTAGCCAGCGATGGAGAGCAGGTCTTCTCCGGCATGGAAGGTTGGGGAGAGAACAAGGGTTTTGAATTTTTCACCGATGAAATTATAGAGAAAGTTGCAAAGAACGCCGCAGAGACAGCAGTTCACCAGCTTGAAGCAGAAGATGCCCCCGCTGGGGAATATACCGTAGTTATCTCCTCAGAAGCTGGTGGAACGATGATTCATGAAGCCTGCGGACATGGTCTTGAAGCCGACCTTGTTCTTAAAGGTGGTTCTATATATGCGGGGAAGTTGGGGCAAAAAGTTGCAGCTGATGGTGTCACGGTTATAGATGATGGAACTTTGAAGAATTTTAGAGGGACTTTGAATGTAGATGATGAAGGGAATCCTGCCAGGAGAAATGTCTTGATAGAGAATGGGATTTTAAAAGGCTATATGCATTCAAGACTTACGGCAAAAAGAATGAAAGTCTTGCCTTCAGGAAATGGGAGAAGGGAAAGCTACGAGCATATACCGATCCCAAGGATGACCAACACTTTTATAGCTCCCGGTGATAAGGCTCCAGAGGAGATAATAAAGTCCGTCGATTATGGAATATTGGTTGTCAAAATGGGTGGAGGGCAGGTTGATATAGTTTCAGGTGATTTCACCTTTGGTGTTCCTAAGGCTTTCTTAATAGAAAATGGGAAAATAACGAAAAAATTAAGGGGAGTATCCCTCGTTGGTAATGGTGGGGAAGTTTTGAAAAATATCGAGATGGTAGGCAATGATATTGGATACGCCGTTGGAACATGTGGAAAAGATGGGCAAGGTGCTCCCGTATCTGATGGCCTTCCAACGATAAAGATCAGTAAGATGGTGATAGGTGGAAAAGCCAAGTAAAATCAATATAGTGAATTTTTTTGGAATTTGAATGGCTGGAATGGTAATATTTAACACCACGAGACTACATCTTTATAAGGGGGTGGATTTATGAAGAAACTTCTTGTGGCAGTTCTTGTCATAAGCGGTGTGATTTTTGGTTTTTCTGCACTTAAGGTAGGATTTCTCTACATTGGACCGGTTGGAGACTTCGGATGGACCTACGCCCATGACCTTGGAAGGCAGTACCTCGAGGATCATGTTTCTGGAGTCATGACAACATATATAGAAAACGTTCCCGACAGTATCGAGTCCTATAGATACATCGAAGATTTGGTGAAGAAGGGTTACAAAGTGATATTCACAACGAGTTTTGGTTATATGGACGCAACAGAACAAGCTGCGAAGAAATATCCAGATGTTTACTTCTTCCACTGTTCGGGTTATAAGTACAACGACACAAACTTCACCGCATACTTCGGTAGAATCTACCAGCCTTCCTTCCTTGCGGGTATTATGGCTGGTCTCATGACAAAGAGTAACATTATCGGATATGTTGCACCTATTCCAATTCCTGAGGTTATAAGGATAACAAATGCATTTGCCCTTGGTGTAAAGCTTGTCAACCCCAAAGCAAAAGTACATGTCGTTTGGACCCACAGCTGGTTTGACCCTGCACAGGAGAAAGAAGCTGCTAAATCTTTAATAGATGTAGGAGCAGATGTCATAGCCCAGCAGACGGACTCCGCAGCACCGGTTCAGACCGCTGAGGAAAATGGTGTTTATTCAATAGGATACAACTCCGATATGGCCGTTTTTGGGCCTTCTTTCTATCTTGGAGCTCCTATTTGGAATTGGGGAGCCTACTATGTGAAAGTAGTAAAAGAGATAATGGCTGGAAAGTACAAAGCAGGATTTTACTGGGGTGGAATGGATGAGGATGTTGTAAGGCTTGCAATGTCAGACAACGTTCCAGATAAGGTAAAAGCTGTCGTGAAAGCTTTTGAAAAGATCATAAAGGA
This sequence comes from Thermotogaceae bacterium, assembly GCA_027065235.1. Lineage (GTDB taxonomy): Bacteria > Thermotogota > Thermotogae > Thermotogales > Thermotogaceae > JAGHBG01. The sequence continues at coordinate 6,150 of JAMOOR010000200.1, forward strand.
AAGAAAATTTGATCCATTCACAGGGCCTATATACAATCAAGAAGGAAAGCTCATGGTTAAGGAAGGGGAAAGAATGTCTGACAAGGATCTTCTTAGCATGAATTGGTTTGTTGACAACATAGTCGGAACTATTCCAAAAGCATCCCACTAAAAAATTTGGAGATTTAACAATGAATGTTTTAGAATTTACTCCAAGATACCAATCACTATAAGGAGGTGGGGTTTGGTATGAAGAAGTTTTTGGCTTTGGGTTTGGCGGTGGTTCTCAGTGTTATGCTTCTTGCTGTTATTAAGGTAGGATTCATATATGTAGGATCGGTAGGGGATGCTGGATGGACCTATGCTCATGATGTAGGAAGAAGATACCTTGAAGAGCATTTGCCCGGTGTTATAACAGATTACCTTGAAAGCATTCCAGAGGGTGAGGAGTCCTATAGATACATAGTGGACTATATAAAGAAGGGTTATAAGGTGATATTCACAACGAGCTTTGGTTACATGGATCAAACGGAAAAGGCAGCAGAAAAGTACCCGAATGTCTACTTCTTCCACTGCTCTGGTTACAAATACAACGACAAAAACTTTTCGGCTTACTTCGGTAGAATGTATCAGGCAAGGTTCCTTACCGGAATCGTTGCTGGTATGATGACAAAGAGCAACATAATTGGATACGTTGCTGCTCACCCAATTCCAGAAGTTATAAGAGGAATCAACGCCTTTGCCCTTGGTGTGAAGCTTGTCAATCCAAAGGCAAAAGTACATGTTGTCTGGACCCACACATGGTACGACCCAGCAACAGAAAGAGAAGCAGCCATTTCTTTACTTGATGCTGGAGCCGATGTTATTACGCAGCACCAGGATTCCCCAGCACCGGTACAGGCAGCTGCTGAAAGAGGAAAATACGCAATCGGATACAACTCCGATATGAGCATGTTTGCACCAGAGGCTCACCTTACAGCTCCAGTTTGGAATTGGGGCCCATTTTATGTAAAAGCAGTAAAAGAAATTATGAATGGAACATGGAAGAGCGGATTTTACTGGTTGGGTCTTAAAGAAGGTATAGTTGATATTGCTCCATTTGGCCCTGCAGTTCCAGATAAGGTAAAAGCTGTTGTGAATGCGTTTAAAGAACTTATAAAAGAAGGAAAATTCGATCCATTCACAGGACCAATCTATGACCAAAAAGGAAACCTCAAGGTGAAAGCTGGAGAAAAGCTTTCAGACAAGGAGCTTCTTGAGATGAACTGGTTTGTAGATAATGTTGTTGGTGAAATACCACAGGGTTCTGGGGAATAATTCAAACATCACTACCCTAATTTCGAAGGGGGCTTTGATAGCCCCCTTCATTTTAAGGAGTCTATGCATGCGAGGTGATATGCTTGAAGACGCTGCTGAGGGTAAAAGGCATAGTAAAAAGGTTTCCGGGAGTTTTAGCGCTAAATAGAGTTAATTTTGACCTTCAGGAAGGAGAGGTCCATACCCTTTTAGGAGAAAACGGTGCGGGGAAAACCACTTTGATGAATATAATATTCGGGCTTTACAAACCGGATGAGGGTGAAATAGAGTTTATGGGAAAGAAAATTCAGGTGAAGTCTCCTCACGATGCTTTAGGGTATGGAATAGGCATGGTTCAGCAGCATTTTACACTGGTTCCATCCTTCAGCGTCGCTGAGAATGTTATTTTGGGACTTCATGGTGAAAACCTGCAGGATGCCAAAAAAAAGATAAGGGATATATCCAAAACATATGGTCTTGAGGTTGATCCAGACGCAAAGATTTGGCAGCTTTCCGTTGGTGAAAGGCAAAGAGTGGAAATAATAAAGCTTCTATACATAGGGGCAAAAGTGGTTATATTGGACGAGCCTACAGCTGTTTTAACGCCACAGGAAACAGAGGCACTTTTCAAAGCAGTCAGAAAGATGAAAGAGAATGGAACTGGAATAATATTCATATCCCATAAGCTCAACGAAGTTATGGAGATATCTGATAGGGTAACGGTCATGAAGAAGGGAACGGTAGTGGGAACGGTTAAAAGAGGAGAATTTGACCAAAGAAAACTTGCCAGTATGATGGTAGGAAGAGAAGTAGTTATGGAAGTGGAAAGGGAGCAGGCAAAGCCAGGGGAAGTTGTGCTTAAAGTGGAAAATGTAACTGCAAAAAGCGACAAAGGTCATAACGCTTTAAATGGTATAAGCCTTGAAGTTAGGGCGGGAGAGATTCTCGGAATTGCCGGTGTTGCTGGAAATGGCCAGAGAGAGCTTGCAGAAGTCATATATGGGTTAAGAGAAGTTGACGGAGGAAGGATAGAGCTTCTTGGTGAAGATATTACGAACAAAGATGTTCTCTATAGAATCCTTAGAGGAATATCTTACATACCACAGGATAGAAAAGGAGTTGCTTTGAGCCCTAATTTGTCTGTTGCAGAAAATTTGCACCTTAAGAGAAAGACAAAGGAGGTTTTCTACAACCACGATAGGATATACAAAAGAGCTCAGGAGCTTATAAAGAAGTACAACATAAAAACGCCAAACCCAGATGTGGCTGTAAAGTATCTATCGGGTGGTAACATGCAGAAGGTTGTTATAGCAAGAGAATTCGAGCTCAATCCCAAACTCATAATAGCTGTTCATCCTACAAGAGGGCTTGATGTTGCATCGATGGAATTTGTGTACAGAAGTTTGATTAAGGCAAGAGATGAAGGCGCAGCGGTTCTCCTTTTGGCAGGTGAGCTTTACGAGATATTCAATTTGTCCGATAGGGTCGGGGTTATATACGAAGGTGAAATTGTCGGCTACACAACACCCGATCCATCTCCAGAAAATATAGAAAAAATAGGTCTTATGATGGCAGGTGTTAAAGCATGAGGTTGAAGGTAGAGAGAAGATTAGACTTACCAAAATGGGCATCCATCCTTGTTCCGATAATTTCTGTTGTTGTTGCCCTTGTGATAATGGGGCTTGTTATATTCATCTACGAAATGTACCAGCCAGGGTATTTCAAGAGCGCTGTAAGAGGCGTTGTCAAAGAATACATCATGAACATTGAAAAATCCATTGATAAGTATAAAGGAAGCGTTTACTCATGGCTTGATAGTTTAACCGAAGAGGAAAAGGAAGGCGAGATAAAAAGGCCAGATTTCAAGAGGGCTGCCCTTAGTGGAGTAGCGTCTGCCTATGGAAATTTCACCATGAAAGGGTTAAACGAGGCTTTAAGAAATTATGAAGAGGTTTATGGATTCATCAAAAAACTTGAGGGTAAAAAGTACGAAAAAATCATGGAAGAATACCTTACCTACATGCGAGCTTTAAGAAAGGCAAAAGACAAATTCGTTAGAGATGCTATGAAATCTTACTACACTTTCTATAGTGGTTATAGAGAGAAGCTTGTGGAATGGGATAAAAAAGTTCAGGATGTCGTGGGAAAGGTTTTGAGTGGTGCTGCAACAAAGCAAGATCTTGATAAAGTGTTCCAAGATATGCAGCAAGATTTTGATGCTTATATAAGTGAATATTACAATCAGCTTTCAAAGAATCTTGATCCTTTCCTTGCGGAAGTTGATAGGGTGACCAAGAATTACAAAGTTTCTACAACGGGTTGGCTTGCGGTAAAGTTGGCATATAAAGAGATGTTCACATGGCCCTTCACCCCTTCAAAAGGTTTGTACGATAGCATGACTTACATGATACCTCTTTTGTTTATCGCACTTGGTCTCATATTGGTCTTTCAGATGAAGCTTTGGAACATAGGTGCTGAAGGTCAATATTATATGGGTGTCGTTGTAGCAACTTGGATGGCATTATTTGTTGTAAAGAATCCTCATCCTGCATGGGTTCCTATAATACTCCTTTTGTCGGGAATTGCTGGGGCTCTCTGGGCTGCTGCTGCTGGAGCTTTAAAAGCTTACCTCAATATGGACGAAATAGTTACGACATTGATGCTGAAT
>JAMOOR010000201.1 GCA_027065235.1 Thermotogaceae bacterium
AAAATGCTCTTTGCCATGGCAGAAGATGTCAGGGTGATCTTTGTAAAACTTGCAGATAGACTTCACAACATGAGAACGATGCAATACGTAAAAAATGAAGAGAAAAGAAAATACAAAGCAAGAGAGACGTTAGAAGTCTATGCACCTATAGCTCATAAACTTGGTATCCATACGATAAAAGCTGAACTTGAGGACTTGTCTTTTAAATATCTTTACCCAAAAGAGTATTACAAATTAAAAGAACTTGTTGCCGAAAAGAAGAAGGAAAGGGAACAAAGAACGAATGAGTACATTGAACTTTTGTCTTCAGCTCTAAGGGAACATGGTATAAATGCTCACGTTGAGGGTAGATACAAGCATTACTACAGCATATGGAAAAAGATGAAAGAGAAGGGGAAAAGATTTGATCAAATTTACGACCTCATAGCGGTAAGAGCTATTCTAAATAATGTAAAAGACTGCTACATGACTCTTGGGATTGTCCATAGCATATGGAAACCTCTTCCTGGAAGGTTTAAGGATTACATCGCTGCTCCAAAAGCTAATGGTTATAGATCACTTCATACAACCGTTATCACTAATTATGGTGAACCTCTAGAGATACAAATAAGAGATTGGGAAATGCACAGAGAAGCTGAATATGGTTTGATAGCCCATTGGATATACAAGGAAAAGATAGATGTTGGAATGATGCAAAAGTGGATAACAATGCTCCTTGAATGGAAAAGGGAAATTTCTGAAGGTTTAATGGGAATACAAGATCTGAAGAAAGAACTGGTTTTGGATGAAGTTTTTGTATTCACTCCGAACGGTGAAATAAAGCATCTTCCAAAGGGGTCAACACCAATAGATTTTGCATATTCTATTCATACAGAGATAGGTCACCATTTTGCTGGAGCGAAAGTTAACGGAAGGATGGTACCGATAGACTATGAACTCAAAAACGGAGATGTTGTTGAAATTATAGTCAATAGAAATTCAAAAGGTCCCAGCCTTGATTGGATAAGATATGCGAAATCTCCAAGAACTAAAGCCAAGATTAGGAAGTTCTTTAAAGAAAAATATGCAGAACAAATGATGGAAAAGGGTAAAGACATTTTAAGGTCTATAAGCAAAAAGCTGGGTAAAAAATTAGACGATATATTAAACGACGAAAAGATAAAAGATTACATGGAATCTCAAGGATATTGCGAAAGAGAATTTTTGATAAAGATAGGTGAAGGAAGCATAAAGAAAGAAAGAATCTTGCAGGTTCTTGGTGTTCTTGAAAAGAAAAAGAAGGTTGCAAGACTTCAAAAGAAGAGAAGCTCAAAACCTGCAGTTGAAATAGAGGGGCTTAAAGGATTGGATGTCCATTTTGCAAAGTGCTGCAAACCAATACCTGGAGATAGGATAGTTGCAGTGATAAGCAGAAAGGGTATATCTATCCATAGAGTTGGTTGTAAAAATGTCAAGAGAGTGGATCCCGACAAGATCTTTCATGCAAGATGGGCCGAAGAAGTTCATGGATACTTCACAGGAGTTCTTTACATAGAGATGGAGAAAAAAACCAATATTGGAACAATTATAGAAAAGATAGAAAGTGAGGGCCTTAGCATAGACAAGGTAGAACTTAAAGATACACCATGGGGAGCAGCGGGAGCTTTTGTAGGTGTAAAGGTAAGAAATATAGATCAACTCAGATCAGTGATCGAGAGTCTAAGAAGGATGAAGGAAGTTTTAGAAGTGGAAAGGGTGATGAGATGAGAGCAGTTGTTCAAAGAGTTAAAGAGGCTAAGGTGGAGGTTGATGGAAAAGTCGTTGGTGAAATAAAAAAAGGACTCTTAGTTTTGCTTGGTGTGGGCAAGGATGATACGGAAAATGATATAAAATGGACGGCAGATAAAATCGTTGGTTTGAGAATTTTTGAAGACGAGAAGGGTAAGATGAATTTGTCATTATTAGATGTTAATGGAGAACTCTTAGTAGTTTCGCAATTCACTTTATATGGAGATGCAAGAAAGGGAAAAAGGCCTTCGTTTACTAATGCTGCTCCGCCTGAAAAAGGAAAAGATTTTTATGAAAGGTTTGTTGAATATATAAGAGAAAGTTATAATAATATAAAAGTTGAAACAGGGATCTTTGGAGCGATGATGGATGTTTACCTTGTAAATTGGGGACCAGTCACTATTTTGCTCGATTCGGAAAAGATTTTTTAGCTGCTTGTTAACAGTCCGGTGGTGATTATTGATATGAAAAAATGTGCATTTACATTAGTAGAACTTTTAGTTGTATTGATCATCTTTGGGATTTTTGCTGCATTCATGGCTACAAGTGGGATGAGCAGCATAACTGAGTTAATGAAAACTCAAAAAATTGCTAACGAGCTTTCTAAAGCTGTTAATGGTGTGGAATACTATCTTAGAGGTGTTTATAAATATATAAGAGCTTTCAGTGTTCGTGGAGAAGGTGATGAAATAAAAGTGCAGAAATATAGCGTAAGTGGAAAAGTATATGTTTCTGGTGTTGGCTATAACGCCATTATGGAAGCTACTGGCACAAATGATGCCACAGGTCTTATTTGGAAAGTTGAAGATGAAGAGATTATCATGCCTCCTTTGAAAGGAATTGATATAGAATTTCAAGAAGCTCCGCAAGATGTTATAGATCAATACGGTTTTGGAGTTTACTTAATTTTGAAAAGAACCATTTATATTGAAAACACAAAGAAAGAATATTTGCAAAAAGTTTTTCTCCCTTTTGTAAATGTGAGGTGATCTTATGAGAAAAGCATTTACATTGATAGAGCTTATAGTATCGTTGCTTATAGTTTCTATTTCAATATATATACTAATGATTAGCATGGGTAACGTTACAAAAAATATCAATGTCATTCTTTCGTATTTTTCACAAGATAAAGATTATATAAGTTCAAAAATGCAACTTTCTCAAAAAGCTCTTACGGTTCTTGAAATCATGACAAAAAAGGGAGCAGATATTCAACCACCAAGTTTAGAAAAACTTAATGATTCTGTATCGCAGATAGAATTCTCAAGGACGGTAAAAGATACTGACCTTTATAGAGTGTATGAGCTTACAGGAAAGTACAAGGATGTGAGAGGGAATGAAAAGGAAGAAAAGTATTATATTGTCATTGGAAAATATTAATCCTGTATATTGGAGAGAGAAAGGCGTTGTTTTGATTTCCAGCATGGTTCTACTTATAATCGTTTCTGTGCTTAGTATATCGATAATGACGGTGTCATATAATTCTTTGTCGCGAATAAAGAAAATTTTGGACACTTCAGAGAAATTCTATACACAAAGAATCGCCGTTGAATCAATATTCAATTACACGGTAGCCCTATTAGTAAAGAACCAAGACGGAGTTTCTTGGAGCTCTTCTATATCAGGCGATATGAAAGATTTATTGGATAATTGGAAAGGATACGTTGAAGATAAACTTCCGGGAGAGTCTCAGAAGTGGATTGAAATATATAACAAAATAGTGGCTACCAGTAGATCTAAAGACATAACAAAATCATCGAGATTTCAGCAGTTTATAAGTGAGTATAAAGCGTATTACCAAAATAGTGGCATTAATTTGGATGAGATTGTAAACAATTTGAAAATAGGAGTTTTTAAGATAGATAACGCAAATGAAGAGAAGGAACTTATACTTGTAAACTCAGGCAAAGAGTTCTTTTGGGCTATAAAGATTCAGAAAACGCTGAATCAGTTTCTTTTTCTCACAAATAAAGAGAATGGAATATATTTCACTACTGGTGAAATTATAGACGGTCCTGTATACACAACTGATTGTATTCATACATCAGGTAGTCCTATTTTTAAGGGTGAAGTTATAGCAAAATGCTTAGAAGCGGAGGGTAGTGCTTCTCCAGTATTTGAGAACGGTTTTTCTGAGTTAGATGAGGACGAGGATTATTTCACTTTGGATGAAGATTTTGCAAACGATGTGATGAGTAAGTATGAGAGTAAAACAATGAATGTTGAAGAAATTCTAGCATCTTCTCCAAGTAATCCTGTTGGTATTAGATTAATTATGGAAAACAGAGATATTAGGATCGATTCTGAATATGTCGGAAAAACTAAAGGAAGATTAAATATATATATATGGTCGGAGCTTTTTGGTTGGGTTTTAACGTATACAGTGGATTATGAAATAAATGAAGGAAAGTCATATAACGCTATTCTCACAAGGGTATATGATAATGAAAAAGCTCATTTTAAGTTTAATGGAATAATACTTTCATATGGGAATATGTACGTAGGAAAAACTGATGGGAATGCATACTTTAATGGACTAATAACTCTTGCATCTAAGAAGGATATTTATATAAAGGGTAACATATTTTACTCAGATTTAAAGGGAAAGGAATACAACATTGATCAGTACAAAAGTACCCTGCTAAACAAGGAGTACGAAAAACTGAATCTTGTTGCATATGATAATGTAATAATGAGGTACTATGTGCCAGATGATCTTTATATTACTGCCAGCATCTTTGCTTTAAAAGGAAAATTTACTCTAGAAGGCTATGATTGTTATGGGTGGATATGGGGATGTGCTGGCAAAAAGGATACTCTATATATTTATGGCGCTATTATCCAAAAATCCAGGGGGCCTGTTGGAACCTTTCATACTGATGAAAATGGTAATATAATTCATGTTACCGGCTTCAAAAAACATTATGTATATGATCCTCGCCTCTATGATGGCACATATCCAGAAGGAACCCCATCTATGGCTGGAAAAGCAAGAATAGTCGATATAAGGTGATAACATGAAAAAACTCCTTCTTCATGTATGTTGTGCTCCGGATGCAACTACAGCCTATCTAAGGCTTAAAGAAAAGTTCGATGTTGACTTTTACTTTTACAATCCGAATGTTCATCCAAGGGAAGAATACGAGAAAAGGCTTGATGCAACCAGGAAACTTGCAAAGGTGTGGAATGTAAAATTAATTGAAGGATTGTATGAGCCAGAAAAGTATTTTCAAGCGGTTAAAGGGCATGAGCATCTTGGGGAAATGAGTTACCGGTGTTTTCTATGCATACGCCAAAGGCTTTTTAAAGTTGCAGAGGTGGCGCAGGAGCTGGGATATGAGTATTTCTCCACCTCTCTTCCAACAAGTCCAAAGAAGGACTTTGAGATGGTAGTAAAAGCGGGGAAGGAAGCACAAGAAAGATTTGGAGTAAAGTTCTATATAGAGGATTTTAAAAAGAGTGGTGGCTACCCTCTTTCTGTCAAGCTATCCAAAGAGCTTAATCTTTACCGTCAGAATTACTGTGGATGTATTTTTTCGTTTCGGGAAGCCATTGAACAAAGAGAAAAATCGAAGAAGGAAAGAATGGAAAAGATACAAAGAATTCTTAAAGAGAACGATATTTCTATTGAGCTGGATGTAGACCCAGAAGAGTTTTTGATTACGCATAACTTGCTTAATAATATAGGATTTGACATCCTTCAAAAATTGATTCCACTTATTAGACCAAGGACCCTTGTCGTTGAAAGAAGCATTTATGAGAAATACTGGCCTGAAAGAAAAAACGCAAGGTTTGGGAAGTTCAAAGTGAAGATAAAGGTTTTAGAACAAATCTCTCTATAGCATAAGCAACACCATTTTCCTCATTTGATTTTGTAATAAATTTTGCATACCTTTTAACATCTTCGGATGCATTTTCCATTGCAACGGGAAAGCCTACTATTTTCATTATCTCTATATCGTTGTATCCATCCCCTATAAACATCACCTCATCTTTCGTAACCTTAAAATAATCTTCTAAAATTTGCAAAGCAATAGCCTTCGAGCAATTAGGGCCAAATATTTCATAAAAAGTCTGATCTTTAAGTGTTGTGCTCTTTATAACGGAGGCGTCTTCTTTTCTTATAAAATTCACAGCTCTTATAACATCTTCCTCTTTTCCAATTAAGGCAACTTCTGCCACAGCTGACGTGAGATGCTTTAATACATCATCTGAAAAAATTATCCTTCTTTCATTTTGCTTTAAATAGAATTCGTAAGGCCCATAGTATCTTTTGTCTATAACCATATCCTTTTCTGATAAAAAATCCTTGTATAAGATGTAAAAAACGTCTTCACTTCTGGCGTTTTCAATAACTTGTCTTGCTATGTTGCCATTGAGGTAAACCTCTCTTATTATCTTTTTGCTTTTAAAATCCATTATAAATGCCCCATTTTGGAAGGTTATAGGTATATCAAGATCCAATTCTTCCAAATATTTTCTGGCTGAATGGTAGTTTCTCCCTGTAAATATAGTAACCATAACGTCCTTTTCAATAGCTGCTCTAATTGCTCTTTTATTTTCTTCACTGATGTTCTTTTTGTTGTCCAGAAGGGTTCCATCCAAATCTATAACTATAAGCTTTATCACAAAACCACCTCCGCCTATGGTAATATACCATAGGTAAAGGAGGTGGATTATGACAAAGGCAAAAGCTAAAGAAACGTTGGCAGGATACTTGTATCTTTTACCATCGTTAATTGTGCTTGGAGTATTTGTGTTTTGGCCCATAGGTTTTTCATTTGTGTTGAGCTTTTTTAAATGGGATTTTAGGAATATGAAATCACCAAAGTTTGGATTTTTGTCAAATTACAAGGAAATTTTCAGTTTTATAGAGCCTCCTAAGTATTCATTCACTGAGGCTCTGATATATACGGGGATAATTATTGGTTTGGCACTGATAGGAACATATTTAATAGTCTCCCTTTTCAAAAAGAAAAAAAGAGCTTTTATTTACAACCTTCTAATTTTATTGGGAACGATTTCTTTGATTTTTGGTGCGAAATCGTTAATGGTGAATATTTATTTCGCTTCAGTAATTTCTGCTGCTCTATTAGTTTATGAATTTTACGAACTCCTAAAAAACAGAGATTACAATATTTCTCACTTTTGGACTGTTTTCTTCTTATTTGTAATATTCTTTGTCATCTTTACCATGTATCTTCCCTTGAAAACAAATATTGTTTCATGGCTCGTTGATGCAAAGGAGAAAAACGACTTTCTTAAAGCTTTATACAATACCACTTACTATGTCATACTAACCGTTCCTATAACCCTGGCGCTCTCCCTTGGAGTTGCTCTTCTTCTCAATAAAAACATAAAGTTTAGAGCGGCATTCAGAACTGCTTATTTTATACCCTTTGTAACCTCTGTAGTTGCCATATCCTTGGTATGGCAGTGGATTTTTAACGATGATTATGGACTTTTGAACTACATCTTAAGCTTCTTTCATGTGGATAAGATCGCCTGGTTGAAGGATGAAAGATGGACGATTCCAACGGTAGCGATTGTCTCAATATGGAAAACTGTAGGGTATGACGCAGTTATCTTTTTAGCCGGTCTTCAAAATATCGATAAATTCTACTATGAAGCCGCTGATGTTGATGGGGCAAACTCATTTCAAAAGTTTATGTATATAACTTGGCCTCTTTTATCCCCAACCACATTTTTCTTAACCATAGTCTCTTTCATAGGAGCATTCAAGGTGTTCACAGAAATCTTTGTTCTTTATCAAGGGCTTCCTGGTCCTTACAACAAAGCGGGACTCACTATGGTTTACTATGTGTTTGATCTATTTTATAACCAACAGAGAATGGGACTTGCGTGTGCGGCAGCATATCTTTTGTTTGGAATAATACTTATATTTACAATAATTCAATATACAATTGGTAGAAAAATGGTGGAGTATGTATCATAAGACTTTGAACAAAAATAATTCAAAAAAGTCTCATTTTATGGGGGTTTTACAATAATATCTTGTGTATGGAGGTGGAATAATGAAGTTCAGGAAAGCACAGGCTGATTCTACAACCATTATAATTGTAGGAGCAGGTGCACTCCTTGCGGTAGCAGCTATTTTTGGAATTTTGGCTTTTACAGGATTCTTTTCACCGCTAAAACCAGTAAACGTAGGGGGAGTTACAGTAGCTCAAGTTCCAAAGGAAGCAGTTATCGAGTGGGTAAATGAAACACAGTCAAAGCGGATAAAGGAAGTTTACAAAAAGTATGGAAGACTCATAACGGAAACAGGAGAATCAGCTCTTGACTATGAAGCGGCAAGGGTAGATGCCATAGGAAAGCTGGCGGAGAGGTTGAAAGTCTTCGTTGAGAGATTCACCGAATATGCAAAAGCAGGCCTTGCGAATTCCGCTACGACCGTAAGTGGAAAGGAAAAGCAGGAAGCCGTTGAGAAGATCTCTACGGAAATTTCAAGAATGGTGCAAAAAATGATCACAAGAACTAATGTAGTGGGTGCAGTCGAAATTGTTCATTATAGAATAGGAGATAGATACTATAATATAGTCCTTCTAGATCCGGAATCGATATATCAAGCTATAAAGGCTCAAGAAGATGTTATTCAGGAACTTGCCAAGAAGTATGGAGCACAAGCTGAAGCAGTATTTGATGCAACGAGGAAGGCCCTTGATGAAGCTTACAAAGGTACTCCTCTTGAGAATAACCAATAATTAAATAGTCATGATGGAAGTGCCGGGCTTATATGCCCGGCATTTTATGATTTAAGAATTTGAGGGGGATTAACTATGGATTGGCAAGCAATGCTTTCGGGATTCCTTGGAGGTATACTAGCAGCTCTATTGGTTATGTTTCTTTTTCCTTCTGATAATTGTACTTCTAATGATTTTTCTGCTACGATTCTTAAAATAGGTAATGTGCCAATTGCCTCTATACCTAGAACTGCAGAAATCGTTTATAAGAATTCCTCTGTAGCAAATAAGTTGAAGCATCTAAAAGAGCAAGGAAGTGCGTATATATTTCAGAGTTGTGTCAGGGGAAGCGAGATAGCGCAAGAGAAGCATTTTCAAGAAGCTTTTGAAAAGACTTTAATAGAGATTTCTATGTTTCTTAATAGTAGCGTTAAATCAGTTACTTTATATGAAAAGTACCAAAATAAGGAATTTTTTAATAAGGTATCAGAAGTGTTGTCATCAAGTGTAACCGCAGGTTCTCAAGTGATAGTTAAGTATAAGTACATAGATGGGGTGCTTGGATATAACTTTTGCGTAGTTACTCTTTACGATCCTCAAGAAGCTTTTAAAGCGAGAAGTATCCAGGAAAGACTTAAAAATATATCACAGAAATATGGGGTAAATTGGGAGAATTTGGTGAAGGAGCTTCAAGATGCTATGAAGGAAAACTATGGAAAATAATGTATCTATCATCCTAGGGCAACATCAAGCAGCATCATCACTGCAAAGCCTATCATAAAACCAAGAGTGGATATATCAGAATTTCCTTCACTTTGAGACTCTGGAATGACTTCTTCCACCACAACGTATATCATTGCACCTGCTGCAAATGCTAAAGCATATGGCAAGAAGAATAAGGCTTTTGAAACAAGAAAAAATCCTAATATAGCTGAGAGGGGTTCTACAAGACCTGAAAGTTGCCCATACCAAAAACTTTTGAACATGCCCATTCCTTCTCTTCTTAATGGCATGGATACAGCTAAACCTTCCGGGAAATTTTGGATTCCTATTCCAAGTGCGAGTGCGACAGCGCCAGAAAGACTTTGAGCGATTCCATGAGATAAGGATGCCTCAACGCTTCCAAAAGCAACTCCAACAGCGAGTCCTTCTGGAATGTTATGGAGCGTTATTGCTAATATTAAAAGAGTGGTTTTTCTCCAATGGGTTTTAATACCTTCCGGTTTTTTTTCGTTAAGATGCAGGTGTGGAAGAACAGCGTCTATCAATCTTAATACCAGACCTCCAAGCAAAAAACCAATAACTGGTGGAATCCAAGCGATCATGCCAAGCTTTTCGGATATCTCAATTGATGGTCTTAGCAAGGAAAAATAACTAGCTGCCGTCATTACGCCACCAGCAAATCCAAGCATCATATCCAAAAATTTCCTAGGAGGACTTTTATGGGTAAAAACAAGGGCGGCTCCAGCTGCGGTCATGCCCCAGGTAAACAAGGTCCATTTAATTGTTTGAATAAAATAAAAATCCACGTTATCACACTCCGAAAACTTCCTTTGCAGCTTTTATGAATTCCTTTGTCATATCATCAAGGAGGTTTACAATTCTCACTTTTTTCA
>JAMOOR010000202.1 GCA_027065235.1 Thermotogaceae bacterium
GCTCAAGAAATTAAGAAGATGAATAGGAAAATTGTCTTAGAAACCCTTCATTTCAATTCTCCAATATCTCGTTCTGAGATAGCTGATTTTACTGGGCTTACAAGGGCAACTGTTACGAACATAATAAAAGAATTCGAAGATCTAGGACTTATTGAAGAAGTTGGGAAAAAATCAGGGGCTCATGGAAGAAGGAAGAGCCTTTTGAAGATGAGAAACGACGCTTTCTATGTTGTGGGTGTTGAACTTGCAAGGGATGAGATTAGGGTAGGAGTTTTTGATACTGAGGCAAATGAGCTAAGTCAAGAGTGCGTGGAGATTGAGGATAGTGATACGAAAGATGACGTTATAGAAAAGCTCTTCTCCACAATAAATAACACAATCAAAGCGTCAAAAGTGGACAGGAAAAAGATCTTCGGAATGGGTGTTGGAATACCCGGCCCTGTTGATATAGAAAAAGGGGTTCCTATAATGTCACCTCCAGATTTCGTCAAGGTAGGAAATATACCTTTGAAATCCATCCTAGAAAGAGAATTTAGAATACCAGTCTGGATAGATAATGATTCCAATGCGGCAGCACTTGGAGAGAAGTGGTATGGAATAGGTAAAGATTACGATAACTTTGTCTTCGTTATTGCAGATATAGGGCTTGGGGCGGGAATAATAATAGATAGAGAAATTTACAGAGGATCGCTTAAAGCTTCTGGTGAAGTTGGCCACAATCCGTCCTGTATGAAGAGAAATTGTTCAGAGATCGAAAGTAAAACAAGTATAACAATCCTGAAAAAAGTTTATAAGAATATAACGAAGAAAGACATTCCAACGAAAAAAATTCTGGAACTAGCAAAAAAAGGTGATAAAGACGCAAGAAAAGCTTTAAAACAACTCAACGAGAACTTATCTTACGCTATAGTTAGTCTCGTCAATATTCTGAGCCCAGAAGCCATCATAATTGGAGGAAGAGTCGCATATGTAAAAGGAATTACGTTGAGAGAAGTTAAAAAAAGCCTTGATAAGTTCCTTTTCTGTCCCCAAAGACCAAAGATATATATCACAGAGTTTTTGGAAAAAATAGAGCTTTTAGGAGCTGCAGCTATTGCAATTGAGGAGATAGTTTCGCAACCTTATGAATTTATCTTGAATAGAAAGTAACACAATCTTAGAAGGGGAGGTGTGGCTTTATGAGGAAGTTCTTGGTAATTTTGCTTTCTGCATTGCTTCTCATCAGTGTAGTATCCTTCGCTAAAGAAAACGCTCTTGAGATCTTCAGCTGGTGGACTGGAGGAGGAGAAGAAGAAGGACTTCAGGCGCTATTCAAGCTTTATCACCATTATTACCCGGATGTTAAGATCATCAACGCAGCTGTAGCTGGTGGTGCTGGAACCAACGCAAAGGCTGTTCTTAAAACTAGGATGCTTGGACACAACCCACCAGATTCCTTCCAAGTCCATGCTGGTATGGAACTTATAGACACCTACGTTATACCCGGAATGATGGAACCTATTACATGGATACTCAAAGACATGGGAGCACTCGACAAATTTCCAAAAGCTATACTCGATATGTGCAGCTATAAAGGAGAAGTTTACTCAATACCTGTTAATGTCCACAGAGCAAATGTTGTTTTCTACAACAAGAAAATTGCCGCGAAAATAGGAATGGATCAGCCACCACAAACGTGGCACCAATTTGTTTACTATCTTAATAAGGCAAAGGAAATGGGATACGTTGGACTTGCACTTGGTGATAAGAATAAATGGACATCTCTTCATCTATTTGAAAGTTTGATGCTTGCAGAGCTTGGTCCAGAGGCATACAACGGACTCTGGAAGGGAGAGACTTCTTTCAACAACACAGGAATAAAGAGAGCCCTTGAGATAATGAAAGAAATGCTTAAATACATTAATTCCGATCATGCTGCAATGACATGGCAGGATGCTGTAAGGCTTGTTTATGAAGGAAAGGCTTTTGCAACTGTTATGGGAGATTGGGCAGAAGGATACCTCAAGACCCTCGGATGGACACCAGGGGTAGAATTTGGTTGGTTCGCGCTTCCCGGAACACAGGATTCCTTCATGGTTGTTTCTGATACTTTCGGACTTCCAAAAGGTGCACCACACAGAGAAAACGCTATAAAATGGCTAAAACTTTTGGCTTCTGTTGAAGCGCAAGACATATTTAACCCAATCAAAGGATCTATTCCAGCAAGGCTCGATGCTGACAAGAGCAAATATGATGTTTATCTAAAATGGTCGATGAATGATTTTGCTACAAAACACCTAACTCCATCCATTATTCACGGTTCTGCAGCTCCAGAAGCCTTTGCAACGGCTTTGATGGATGCTATAAACAAATTTGTCAGCACGAGAAACGTGGATAAAACTTTCAAAGAAATCCTTATGATAGCTGATGATAACGGCTACAACACGAAATGACGTAATTCTATCCAAAAAATAAGGGGGAGTTCTCTCCCCCTTTTAAAATAAGGGGGGGTTCTTTTGAGAAGGCGCTTAAAGAAGGACACAATAATAGGTATAGCTCTAGCTATTCCCTCCATAGTGGCTATAGCAATATTTGTTTACGGTTTTATCGTTTGGACTATAAGAGTTTCTATGTCCAATTGGAACAGCTTTTCATCTCTTCTAAGAGGGGTTTATAAATTTGTCGGATTCAAGAATTATATCAGGCTTTTTCAAGATGATAGGTTCATAACAGATTTATGGAACACCGCGTTCTTTACCTTGTTCTTCCTGTTGGGATCAATTGCCATAGGACTTTTGTTGGCTGTTCTTCTTGACAGCAAAATTAAAGGAGCGCAGATTTTCCAGAATATTTATCTATTTCCGATGGCGGTATCTTTTGTGGTTACAGGAACCGTTTGGAGCTGGATATTCGCTCCGGGAATATTACCCGACGACCCTCAAGGGATTAATCTTATTTTAAAAAAGATAGGACTCGATCATCTTATGTGGAATTGGTACACAAGTACCAAGCATTGGGGACCATTCAATTTAGCTCTCATACCCGTTATCGTAGCCGCAGTCTGGCAACTTTCTGGATACACAATGGCCATGTATCTTGCAGGCTTAAGAAGCATACCAGTTGAGATAGAAGAAGCTGCCAAGGTTGATGGTGCATCGAGCTGGCAAGTGTTTTGGAAAATAAAATTTCCACTCTTAAAACCAATTACACTAAGCGCCATGATAATTTTGGGCCACATCTCACTTAAAATATTTGACCTTGTGTTTGCAATGACAGGAAGTGGGCCTAATTTCGTTACAGACATGCCTTCCATATACATGTTTGAGCTCACATTTAGAAGTAATAGATACGCCAGGGGTTCTGCTGTAGCTATCATCATGCTTTTGATGGTAGCTGTTGTGATAATTCCATATCTTGTAAACTCTATGAAAAAGGAAGTGAGACTGTGAAAAAAGCGGTTATATACACGATATTAATCGTATTTGCCATGTTCTACCTGCTTCCTATGTATGTACTACTTGCGACATCTTTTAAGCCATTATCAGAAATAGGAATATCCACAATGTGGAATCCTCCAAAGCATTTTTCACTTGAAGGATTCAAAAAGGCTTTTGAAAAGCTTTCTAAGAACTTAAAGAACAGTTTTTACCTTACCATTCCAGCGACAATAATCTCTTCTTTACTTGGTTCAATAAACGGATACATCTTCTCCAAAATCAGGTTCAAAGGAGATAATGTGATCTTCTCTTTGATTCTTTTTGGAATGTTTATACCATATCAAAGTATTCTCTTCCCTCTTATCAGGTTTTTGCAATCAATACATCTTTACGGCACTATACCGGGTCTTATCCTGGTCCATGTGATATACGGTATACCTATAACCACGCTTATCTTTAGAAACTACTACATGGAGGTACCTGATGAGCTTATTGAAGCTGGAAAAATAGATGGTGCAAGTTTCTTTAAAGTTTATTCGAAAATCCTCCTCCCACTCTCCATCCCTGCCTTCGTTGTCGTTATAATATGGCAGTTTACCAATATATGGAACGAGTTTCTCTTCGCAGTTACGGTTACAAGCAACCCTGAGAAACAACCAATAACGGTTGCGCTTGTAAATCTGGCAGGTTCTCAGGTTATAGAATGGAACATACAGATGGCTGGTGCGCTGATTACTGCTCTTCCAACGCTCATAGTTTACATCCTCCTTGGAAGATACTTTGTAAGGGGACTTTTGGCTGGATCAGTAAAGGGATGAGGACGAACTTCCCTCCAATGCCTTTAAGATCTTAAAATTTTTTCTGTTTACACTAGTATTTGGGTATGAATGGTGATAATGGAAGATTCTAGTATAGAGAAGGAAAGAAAGAAGAGCCGAAGGCATACCTAAATCAGATCCCAACGCGATATTTTTCGTATATGGTCCAAAGTCGTCGGGAAATAGCACTCCCCTGATGAGAGTTATTAACGAAATAAAGAGAAACTTTATGTCTATTATTAGAGACTTTCCCAAAATCATATTCCCTGCATATCTGAGCTACAGTCTTATATTCTTTTATACCTTCCATTACTCTTTTCCTTCGTTGATAAGTTATTTCTACTCATGGTTTATCATTCTCCTTTCCGTTATTTCATTCTCTGTTTTTCAGAGGAGCGGTATAGTATCATATATACGGTGTTATAATCTCAAGTGTCAATTTTTATAAACGCACTTTAGGGAGGTGGTTTGGATGAGAAAGAGTTTGGTAGTGGCGTTTCTTCTGGCATTCGTTTTCTTTGCTTTTGCTGAGACAGTTCTTAACATGGTGGAGGTATTCACATGGCCAGAAAGAACAAAGGTTTTGAAGGACATTATAAAGAAATTCGAAGCAGAACATTCCGGAGTGAAGATAAATCTCATATCCCCACCTTATGAAACAGCCTATCAAAAGGTCTATACCATGATTTCTACAAAGCAGCCTCTTGATATTGTTGAAGTTGGTGACTGGTCTTTGAGCTCTCTGGCAGCCATGGGCGGACTTGAGAATTTGGAGCCCTACATCAAAAACTGGGATTCTGTTAAAAACTTCCTTCCAGGGCTTTTGGATGCTGCGAGAACCTACAAAAACACAGCATACCTTATTCCAAATGCTGTTTATGTCAAAACCCTTTACATCAGAAGCGATGTTCTTGCAAAGTATGGAATAAAGGAAGCTCCAAAGACGATGCTTGAGATGTACGGAATGGCAAGGTACATAACCGATCCAAGAAAGGGACAGTACGGATTCAACTTCAGGGGAAAGGGCTTTCCAACGGATTTTATCGATCTTGTGGTTACATCCTTCTTTGACGATATTGATCCGAACAACATGTACCTCACAAAGGATGGAAAGATAATCTGGTCCGATCCGAGGGCAAAGCTCGGGCTTGAGCTTTATGTAAGGTTGTTCAAAGACACTGCACCAAAGGACGCTATAAACTGGGGCTTCTCGGAGCAAGTTAATTCCTTCTCCTCTGGAATCGCTCCTATTCTTTTCCAAGATCCAGATACCCTTGGAATCCTAAGAAGCAACCTTCCTGATAGCGCATTCAAAACTGCTCCACTTCCAGTTGGACCATCTGGAAAAGCTTACCCACACTTTGGATTCTCTGGATTTGGAATCGTGAGCTATTCAAAGCATAAGGACCTTGCGTGGGAATTCATAAAGTTCTTCCACAGACCCGACAACCTTGCGTACTGGTGTAAAAATTACGGAGTCCTTCCACCGGACAAAACACTTTACTACAATGATCCGTTCTTCAGCTCAGAGAAATACACAGGTTGGAAATACATGTTTAACCATCCAGAAAAATATCAGTTCACAAAGCAACCTATCTGGAACAAAAACTGGGGTAAATGGAATGAGCTTCAGGAAAAGACTATGCAAAAGGTTCTTCTTGGGAAGATGTCTGTGGATGAAGTTTTGAAAGAATGGACGAAATTCTGGGAGGAGGCAGGACTTAAATGAGAAAGCCGCGCCGGCAGGCGCGGTTCTTTTGGTTTACCGTTTTTCCTACTCTCCTTTTGGTTCTATTCTTGGTGGTCTATCCAACCATAAAAGGGTTTATTATGTCCTTCTATGACTACACTATCTTTACGTTCTGGAATCCCCATTTTGTTGGTCTTAGAAATTATAAAGCCATATTTTCAGATGAAGACTTCTATCAAGCCCTCTGGAACACTATCGTATGGGTAGCGGGTTCTGTTACATTTCAGTTCCTTTTGGGATTTGGCCTAGCGCTTTTGATGTGGAAGCCTTTCAAGGGAAGAGGTATATACGCTGGACTTGTCTTTTACCCATGGGCGATATCAGGATTTGCCATAGGTCTTGTGTGGTCTTGGCTTTTGAACGGAACTTATGGTGTTGTAAACGATATATTGCTGAGACTCAATATCGTTGAATATCCTATACATTTTCTATCAGATCCTGATTGGGCGATGTTTTCTGTTATTTTAATAAACGTTTGGTATGGGATACCCTTCTTTGCGATAATGATACTGGCAGCTCTTCAATCTATACCAAGGTCGGTGATAGAAGCTGCAAAGATAGATGGAGCTGGACCTGCGAGAAGGCTTTTTTCCATAGTTATTCCCTATATAAAACCTGTTATATTGAGCACCCTTCTTTTAAGAGTCATATGGGTTATGAACTTTCCTGATATCATCTATGGAACAACAAGGGGAGGACCTGCAGGTGCAACAGATATCTTGCCAGTGTACATGATAAACACAGTATTTTACGAGAACGACTACAGCAAAGCCGCTGCAACAGGTGTAATAGTACTTGGAATTTTGCTTGCCTACACAGTCATATACATGAAAGTTACATCATTTAAGGAGCTGGAACTGTGAAGATAGCTGCAAAAGTGATTAAATTGGTTCTTCTTTCAATGTATCTTATATTTGCCGTTTTTCCTGTTTTGTGGATATTTCTAACCTCTATAAAACCTCCCTATGAGGTTTATACATTTCCTGTTAAGTACCTTCCGAGTCATATATCTTTTGAAAATTACAAAAAGCTTTTCACCTACTCTGACTTTGGGAAATACTTTTTAAACAGCGTGGTAGTGGCGTCTTTGTCATCTCTTATTTCCACTTTTTTTGCTATGCTTGCAGGATATTCCCTTTCAAGGAGTAAGGAGAAGAAAGTTTACTACATAGTTTTGTTTTTGTTCTTCGCCCAGATGATTCCAGCTTATCTTGTCATGATCCCGCAGTATGTTATGTTCTCAAGGTTTCATCTTATTGACAAGCTTATTGGCGTGATAATTGTCTATTCTGGAATTGGCGCTTCGTTTTCCACAATAATGGCGAGGGGGTTCTTTGCAAGGATACCGAAAGAACTTGAAGAAGCTGCGATGATAGATGGATGCAACCGCTGGCAAGCGCTTTTTAAGGTGATCATTCCTCTCATACTCCCTGGGATATCTGCTGTTTTTAGCTTCTCTTTCGTCAACAGCTGGAATGAGGTTTTTGTTGCTTCGCTTTTTTTAAACAACAGCGAAAAATACACCGTTCCGGTTGCACTTTACTCTTTCATATCAAAAGCAGGGGTTAACTGGGGATTCCTCTCCGCTGGTCTTGTTGTTGCCCTCGTTCCTACTATAATAATCTTTGCTTTTGCCCAGAAGTATATAGTAGAGGGCTTGACACAAGGCGCCACAAAATTTTGAACAAAACCATCCAATTGCTATATGTTCCATCTAAAACCCCAGAAGCTAAATATACATTCTGTTATAATCTTTGTAACACGATAAGCAGAAGACAAGGGGGAACAATCTATGAAACTAACGCCAATGATGAAGCAATATTTGGATATAAAGAAAAGATACAAGGATGCTATATTACTTTTTAGACTTGGTGATTTTTACGAAGCGTTCTTTGACGATGCAAAGACAGTTTCAAAAGTTTTGAATATCGTTCTTACAAAAAGGCAAACTGCGCCCATGGCAGGAATCCCATACCATGCTCTTGATGCTTATCTGAAAAAACTGGTGGATGCTGGCTATAAAGTTGCTATATGCGAGCAGATGGAAGATCCAAAACTGGCAAAAGGTATCGTCAAAAGGGAGGTTGTTAGGGTCGTAACACCAGGAACGATTCTAGAAGATGAGCTTCTTCCATCTTCCAACAACTACATTCTTTCCATATACGGCACTATAGCTGTATACGCCGATGTTTCAACAGGAGAGGTTTTTATAAGATTCCACAAAGACGAAGATGAGCTTTTTGACCTCGCAGACAGCATAGGGGTCTCACAAGTTATATGTCCCTTAGACACCAGCCAAAAAGTTTCCGATAGACTCAAGGTTTTTGTTGATCCTTTGGATGAGTGGTATTACACGAAAGAAGGCGCCGTTGAAGAGATTAAGAAAGCTTTTAATGTAGAAGATATTGACCATTTAGAGCTCGATGGAGCTATTTTGCCCCTTGCAGCGCTTATAAGATATCTAAAATATACCCTCGTTACCGATGATTTAAAGCTAAAACCTCCCAGAATACTTAGAGAGGAAGAATGGCTCGTTCTTGACTCTGCAACGGTTGAGAACCTATCCTTGGTGCCAGGGGATAAGGTTAAAAACTTGTATGATGTTCTTAACAACTGCAGAACATCGATGGGTTCAAGGCTACTTAAAAAATTCCTGCTGCAACCGCTTAAAAACAGAAAAGAAATTGAAAAAAGGCTCGACCAGCTTCAAAATTTCTATGAAGACCAGCTGGCTTTGAATGAGATAAGAGAATATTTAAAAGGCGTTTACGATATAGAAAGAATTGTAACAAGGCTCATTTATTCAAAGGCGGTTCCAAAGGATCTTGTATCACTAAGAGAAAGTCTCAGAGTAGTTCAGAGTATAAACGATGTTCTTAAGACCAACGAAAAATTGTCAGAGTTCTTAATTGAAGATCTTGTCGATCTTGTTGAATTTCTGGACATCGCCTTAAAGGACGAGCCCGCATCAGTACCAGGCGATGGTGGAGTAATCAAGGAAGGATTCTCTAAAGAGCTTGACGATTACCTGGATCTTCTCCAACACACAGAGCAGAAGCTAAAGGAATTCGAGTACATGGAAAGAAAAAGAACGGGAATTCAAAACTTAAAGGTTGGATACAACCAAGTTTTTGGTTATTACATAGAAGTTTCAAAAGCGAATCTTTCGAAGGTGCCAAGCTATTACGAGCGGCGCCAAACACTTGTAAATTCGGAAAGATTCATCACACCAGAGCTTAAAGAGTTTGAAAACAAAGTCTTGTCAGCGAAGGAGAAGGTTGAAGAAATAGAAAAGATGCTTTATCAAATGGTTCTCGATAAGGTAAAAGAAAGAATAGAAGACATAGAAAATGTGGCTGCTTCCCTTTCCTACCTTGATGTTATAACGACTCTTGCATATGATGCCATTCTCTATAACTACACAAGACCTCAATTTTCCGAAGGAAAACTTGAGATAGTGGAAGGAAGGCATCCTGTTGTTGAAAGATTTGTAGAAAACTACACACCAAACGATGTTTACATGGACGACGATGAAAGATTTTTAATAATAACAGGCCCTAACATGAGCGGAAAGTCAACATACATCCGTCAGATAGGACTAATTGCAGTTATGGCACAGATGGGATCCTTTGTCCCTGCAAAAAAGGCGATCCTTCCTATATTCGATCGAATATTCACGAGAATGGGTGCAAGGGATGATATATCTGGTGGAAAGAGCACATTCATGGTAGAGATGAGCGAAGTGGCTCTCATTCTCTCCCACGCAACAAAGGATTCTTTAGTGCTTCTTGACGAGGTTGGAAGAGGCACAAGCACATTTGATGGTATATCTATAGCGTGGGCGGTGTCAGAATATTTACACAACAAAATAAAAGCAAAAACAGCCTTTGCAACACATTTCACAGAGCTTACAGAGCTCGCAGGATTCTACAAAGGTATCAAGAACCTAACCATAGCAGTAACGGAGAGAGAAGGAAAGGTTGTATTCCTCCACAAAGTCATAGAAGGTGTTGCTGATAAAAGCTATGGAATCGAAGTTGCAGAACTTGCTGGTCTTCCGGAAGAAGTGGTGGAGAGGGCAAAAGAAGTTCTTGA
>JAMOOR010000203.1 GCA_027065235.1 Thermotogaceae bacterium
GCCTTCACAACTTCTCCTTTTTTAACTGGTGAGTTCGGAACAGCATCTCTAACTGAGCAAACCACTATATCTCCTACCGTCCCGAAAGTCTTGTGGAATCCCCCAAGAACCCTTATAACTCTAAGCTTCTTCGCTCCCGTGTTATCGGCAACATTGAGGTAAGTCTCCTGTCTAACCATGGTTAATTACCCCCTTCCTCAGCAGCTTCTTCTGCGGGTTCTACGGGAGTCTCTGCCAATGCGGACCTCTTAACAATTCTAACAACTCTCCATCTCTTGAGCTTGCTAAGAGGTCTCGTTTCTTCGATCTCAACAACATCTCCTACTCCACATTTGTTTTCCGCATCATGGGCGTAATATTTCTTTGACCTTTTTATGTATTTTTTAAACCTCGGATGCTGAACGAATCTTTCGACTTTAACCACAACTGTTTTATCCATCTTATTGCTAACCACAACTCCTATTACTCTCTTCCTCGACATATTATTACCTCCTTATACCAAGCTCTCTTTCCCTGAGAATGGTCTTAATCCTTGCTATGTCCCTTTTCGTTTGCTTTATCGAAGCGTAGTTCTCAAGCTGTCCCATGGAAAGTTGAAATCTGAGCTCCATAAGCTGCCTTTTCTTTTCCTCAAGAAGCTTTTTCAATTCTTCATCGGTGTACTGTCTAATCTCAGCAGCCTTCATACCATTTCACCTCCAAGGTGGTGCCTCTGAACGATCTTTGTTGCGATTGGAAGTTTGTTGGCTGCCTGTCTTAAAGCTTCAAGAGCTATTTCCTCATCCACTCCTCCAACCTCAAACATGACTCTACCGGGCTTAACAACGGCAACCCAACCTTCAACGTTTCCCTTACCTTTACCCATTCTTGTTTCTGCCGGCTTTTTGGTGTATGGCTTATCTGGGAATATCTTTATCCAAACCTTACCTCTCCTTTTCATTACCCTCATCATCGCAATTCTGCATGCCTCTATCTGCTGGGCAGTAATCCAAGCAGGCTCAAGGGCCTTAAGTCCCCATTCACCAAAATCTACCTGGGCTCCTCCCTTTGCTCTACCCTTCATCCTACCTCTGTGCTGCTTTCTATATTTAACCCTTCTTGGCATCAACATGGGTTATTCCCCCTTTCAAATTTCTGCGTCTCCTTTGTAAATCCAAACCTTTATACCGATAGTCCCATATTTGGTCATAGCAGTGGCTGTACCATAATCGATGATAGCCCTCAAAGTCTGGAGCGGGAGTCTACCTCTAAGATACCATTCCCTTCTTGCAATTTCCGCCCCACCAAGCCTTCCAGCCACCATTATCTTTATTCCCTTTGCTCCCTTCCTCATCGCATCAGATATTGCTCTTTTCATTGCTCTTTTGTAAGAAGCTCTCTTTTCAATTCTATTAGCTATGTTCTCCGCCACAAGCTGTGCATCGGTTTCGGGCGTTTTTACCTCCTCGACGTTTATCACAAACTGCCTGTTGAACTTGGCCTGAAGATCGTTTCTAAGCTTTGTTATCTCAGAAGCTTTTCTTCCTATGATAACACCCGGTCTTGCGGTTCTTATAGTTACATGTACATGGTTATCATCGGGTCTCTTTATAAGAATTTGGCTGACACCGGCATTGTAGTATCTGTCCTTTATTATCTTTCTTATCTCCTGATCCTCAAGGAGCCACTCTGCGTAGTTCTTTTCGTTGAACCATACTGTGTCCCAATCGGCGCTGACTCCAAGCCTAAATCCTTTTGGATGAACTTTCTGACCCACTCTATCACCTCTCCTCTTTATTTAGCTCTTTTTCTTTCTCTCTATCCCTTACAACAACGGTAATATGTGAGTATCTGTGCTTTATTATATCCGCTCTTCCTCTTCCCCTTGGCCATATTCTCTTTAGCCTTGGTCCATCGTTAACGTAAGCTTCAGAAACGTAAAGTGCATCCTCATTTAATCCGAAGTTGTTAACTGCATTCGCAACTGCACTATTTAAAACCTTGTATATTATTCTTGCCGCTTTTTTAGGAGAGAACATAAGTATTGTAAATGCTTCATTTACATCTTTCCCTCTTATAGCGTTTATGACACTTCTTGCTTTTCTTGGAGAGATCCTTATATACTTAGCTGTAGCTTTTGCTTCAATCCTCGGCTCTTTTGCTTTCTCTTCTTTTCTTATTTTATAGTATATCGATCTCTTTACTCTTTTTCCGTCTTCTCTCCTTGGGACTTTTACTTTATACATCTAAATCCCTCCTCACCTCATCTGGAGCTTCTTTGCCTTCTTGTCCGCATGGCCTCCAAACCTTCTTGTCGGTGCAAATTCACCAAGTCTGTGACCTATCATACTTTCTGTGATATACACGGGTATATGCTTCATTCCATTGTAAACAGCTATTGTATGTCCAACCATCTCTGGAATTATCATTGAAGCTCTGCTCCAGGTTTTTATGATTTTCTTTTCTCCCTTTTCATTAAGCATCCTTATTTTCTTTAAAAGCTTAGGGTCTACATATGGTCCTTTCTTTTTAGATCTTGCCACAGCTTCACCCCCTTCATACTTCGTTTCTGCGTCTGACTATGAATTTATCGGAAGATTTTCTACCGCGTCTTGTCTTGTATCCCTTAGTTGGCCAACCCCATGGACTCGTTGGGTGGTGACCCTTACCTCTTCCTTCTCCTCCACCGTGCGGGTGGTCAACTGGGTTCATAGCAACACCTCTAACATGCGGCCTTCTACCAAGCCACCTTACCCTTCCAGCCTTTCCGTGGGATTCGTTCTTATGCTCTTCTCTTCCAACTACTCCTACGGTTGCATAACACTTTATATTTATTTTTCTGAGCTCACCAGATGGCATTCTCAAAAGAGCATACTTTCCTTCCTTAGCCATTATCTGACAAGAAGTTCCAGCAGCCCTTGCGATCTGACCACCTTTTCCAGGCTTGAACTCAACATTGTGAACTATTGTACCCACCGGTATCTTCTCAAGTGGAAGCGCGTTTCCTGGTCTTACTTCTGCCTCTTCTCCAGCCATAACTGTATCTCCAACCTTCAAGCCTTCTGGCGCGAGTATGTACCTTTTCTCACCATCAGCGTAAAGAAGAAGGGCTATTCTTGCTGTTCTGTTAGGATCGTACTCTATCGCAATAACCTTAGCTGGTATTCCTCTCTTATCCCTCTTGAAGTCAATTATTCTGTATCTTCTCTTGTGACCTCCACCTCTAAACCTAACGGTGATCCTTCCATGATGGTTTCTTCCAGCTGTTTTGTGAAGAGGAACCGTTAACGCTTTTTCAGGTTTGTCCTTGGTTATTTCAGAAAAATCTGGAATAACCATGAACCTTCTACCGGGAGTTGTCGGTTTAAATCTCCTGAGTCCCATATCTATTCACCCCTTATTCATATCTCTGGCATTAGCTCTTTAATTACATATCCTTCTTTAAGAGTAACTATTGCTTTTTTCCACCTTCTCGATTTTCCCTGATAAATTCCTCTTCTCTTTGGCTTTGGTTTCATATTAATAACGTTTACCTTCTCTACTTTCACATCGAATATCTTCTCAACAGCCTCTTTTATCTGACCCTTATTGGCCAGAGGATTAACTTCAAAAACATATTTTCTTTCATTCATCATAAGATGAGTTTTTTCAGTAAGAATAGGTTTGACAATTATATCATAAGGAGTGAGCTTTTCACTCTTCATGCTTCGAACACCTCCTCAATCTTCCTTGCCATATCCTCTGTTATGACCAGATAATCGTACCTTATTATGTCGTATACGTTAAGTCCGTCTACATTGGTTTTCTTGTTCCCAGGATTATCGGCTATTAAAACCTTAACGCCAGGGATGTTTTTTCCAGAAAGTCTTACATTCATGTATTCTTTCTTCTTCCATGGAAGTACGAACAAAACCTTAGCTTCATCGAGTTTCAAGTTCTTAAGAACTTCTCTCATCCTTTTTGTCTTCGGTGCATCAAACTTAATATCATCAAGAATCAATAGTTTGTTTTCTTTAACTTTAACGGATAATGCACTCTTCAGAGCGAGTCTTTTCATTTTCTTGTTAAGTTTTTTGCTCCAGTCCCTTGGCTTTGGACCATGAGCAACCCCACCATGCCTCCAAATTGGCGACCTTATAGAACCGTGTCTTGCCCTACCAAGATGCTTTTGGGGCCAAGGCTTTCTTCCTCCGCCAGAAACTTCGCCTCTTGTCTTTGTAGAAGCCGTTCCAGCTCTCCTGTTTGCAAGCTGCATATCAACGTACCTGTACATAACATCAAGGTTGGGGTCAATGTTAAAAACTTCATCCTTAAGCTCTATGGTTCCTACTTTCTCCCCACTGATGTTAAAAACATCAAGTGTTGCCATAGATTACGCCTCCCCTTTCCTTATTTTCGGGGCCTTTGCGCTTCTTATCAAAAGAAGGCCGCCCCTCGCTCCCGGGACTCCACCTTTGACCACTAATAGACCGTTTTCGGGATCAACTTTAACAACCTTAAGGTTTCTTACGGTAACTCTTTCATTTCCGTATCTTCCTGCCATCTTTTTACCCTTGAATATCTTCGACGGTTCAGAGTGCTGCCCCACAGAACCAAGCATCCTATGGAATTTAGAACCATGAGACTTTGGTCCACCCTGGAATCCCCATCTCTTCATAGCTCCAGCGTACCCTCTTCCCTTTGTCCATCCTGTAACATCAACAACTTCTCCGGGCTCAAAAACGGAAACATCTATAGTCTGTCCAATCTCGTACCCGCTAACATCATCCACCCTAAACTCTTTCAAAACCCTCATGGGTTTTACTCCGGCTCTTTTGAAATGACCAAGCATCGGCTTGTTTACCTTTCTTTCAGGGATCTCTTCAAAACCAAGCTGGACTGCAGAGTAGCCATCGGTTTCGGGCGTTTTCTTCTGAACAACAACAACCGGCCCTGCCTTTATAACCGTAACCGGGATAGCGTTTCCATTCTCGTCAAAAATCTGCGTCATTCCAACTTTTCTTCCTAATATCATCTTCATACCACAGCACCTCCGATCAGAGCTTGATCTCCACATCGACACCCGCCGGCAGGTTTATCTTCATCAGTTCGTCTATAGTTTTCGGTGATGGATCTATTATGTCTATAAGTCTTTTGTGGACTCTCTTCTCAAAATGCTCCCTTGAGTCCTTATGTTTAAGCGGTGATCTCAAAACCGTGTATAAAGTTCTCTCTGTCGGCAGAGGTATCGGACCAGACACCTTAGCATTTGTTGCCTTTACAACCTCAACGATTTTTTTAGCAGATTCATCAAGGAGTTCGTGATCATAAGCTTTGAGCTTTATCCTTATCCTCTGTTCAGGCATATTCTACCCTCCTCCTGAAAATAAGAGTGAGAGGGAGCCGCCCCCTCACTCAATTATGGATGTAACAACTCCTGCACCAACGGTTCTTCCGCCTTCTCTTATAGCAAATCTCATTCCCTCGTCGATAGCAACGGGGTATATAAGCTTAATTGTAAGCTCAACGTTGTCTCCAGGCATGACCATTTCTACACCCTCTGGAAGCTCAACGATTTCTCCTGTAACGTCAGCGGTTCTTATGTAAAACTGCGGTTTGTATCCCTTTGTGAATGGAGTATGCCTTCCTCCTTCTTCCTTCTTCAAGATGTAGACCTGAGCCTTGAACTGAGTATGTGGATGAATGCTTCCTGGCTGTGCAAGAACCTGTCCTCTTTCAACTTCATCCTTGTCAATTCCTCTCAAAAGACATCCTACGTTGTCTCCAGCAAGACCTTCATCGAGGATCTTTCTGAACATCTCAACGCTGGTAACAACTGTCTTTTTAACCTCATCAGAGAGTCCTACGATTTCAACCTCATCACCGGGTCTAATTCTTCCTCTTTCAATTCTTCCAGTAACAACCGTTCCTCTTCCAGTGATGGAGAAGACGTCCTCAACTGGCATAAGGAATGGCTTATCTATTTCTCTTACTGGATCTGGTACGTAATTATCGAGAGCATCAAGGAGTTCCTGGATTGGTTTGTAGACTTCATCATCTGGATTATCTGGACCCTGAAGAGCCTTAAGAGCGGATCCCTTTATAACTGGAACCTCGTCTCCTGGGTATTCATATTTATCGAGAAGTTCCCTAACTTCCATCTCAACGAGTTCGATCATTTCCTCATCATCGACCATATCGGTCTTGTTGAGGAAGACAACTATAGCAGGAACGTTAACCTGTCTTGCAAGAAGAACATGCTCTCTTGTCTGTGGCATTGGACCATCAGTAGCTGCAACAACAAGGATGGCTCCGTCCATTTGAGCTGCACCGGTGATCATGTTCTTGATGTAGTCAGCGTGTCCGGGACAGTCGATGTGGGCATAGTGCCTCTTCTCAGTTTCGTATTCGATGTGGGTGATGTTTATAGTTATTCCTCTTGCCTTCTCTTCTGGAGCCTTATCTATCTGTTCGAATGGAACAAAATCTGCCCACCCCTTGAAGGACAAGTACTTTGTTATAGCAGCTGTAAGTGTGGTCTTTCCATGGTCGATATGTCCTATGGTTCCAACATTAACGTGAGGCTTTTTCCTTTCAAACTTTTCCTTTGCCATGCTTTTCCCCTCCTTTTACCTTTTTCCCTATTATCAGTATCCTACAACCTTTTTCCTAACCCTTTCTGGCACCTCTTGATAATGAGAGAACCTCATTATGTAAGATGCCCTACCTTGGCTAAGCGACCTTAAAACTGTAGCATATCCAAAGAGTTCTGACAATGGTGCATACGCCCTTATAATCCTAATTCCGCCCCTACTTTCCATTCCTTCCACCTTGGCTCTCCTTGAATTCAAATCAGCGATGATCCCTCCAACGTATTCTTCAGGTGTTGTTATCTCGAGTTCCATAACTGGTTCAAGCAAGATTGGATTGGCTTTTCTCATAGCGTCTTTAAAAGCCATAGATGCTGCAATCTTAAATGCCATCTCAGAAGAGTCAACCTCGTGGTAAGAACCATCCAAAAGAATAGCCTTTATACCAACAACCGGATAACCTGCCAAAATACCAGCATCCATCGCTTCTCTGACTCCAGCCTCAACCGCTGGTATGTACTCCTTCGGTATAACTCCACCAACCGTCTTATCCTCAAACTCAAAGTGCTTATCAAGTCCTATAGGCTCAAAGCGCATAACAACGTGCCCGTACTGTCCTCTCCCTCCGGTTTGTCTTATGTACTTCCCTTCCGCTTCTGCTGCAACCTTTATAGTTTCTCTGTAGGAAACCTGCGGTTTACCTACCCTTACATTAACGTTGAATTCCCTCTTGAGCCTGTCGATGATTATCTCAAGATGGAGCTCTCCCATACCAGAAAGTATCGTTTCTCCCGTCTCTTGATCTACCATAACTCTCAAAGTTGGATCTTCCTCAACGAGGGCGTTCAAAGCTTTTACAAGCTTCGCTTCATCAGCTTTGCTGTATGGTTCAATCGCTATAGAAATAACCGGCTCTGGAAACTCCATCTTCTCCAATATAACTGGAGAATCTGGATCGCAAAGCGTATCACCCGTTGTCGAAATCTTGAGCCCTACAGCCGCTGCTATATCTCCAGCTCTTACATATTCAACATCTTCTCTCTTGTCAGCATGCATGAAAACTAGTCTTGAAATCCTTTCCCTTCTCTGCTTCGTTGAGTTCCATACATAACTTCCTTTCTTAAGCTTTCCAGAATAAACCCTAAAATAGGTGAGTTTTCCTATGTAAGGATCAACTTGGACTTTAAAAACTAAAGCCGAGAAAGGCTCTTCCTCACTCGGAGCTCTTAAAAGTTCTTCTCCAGTCTTTGGATCCCAGCCTTTGACTGGTGGCATGTCAAGCGGAGATGGAAGATACTGAACTATCGCATCAAGTAATGGCTGAACTCCTATGTTGTTCTTAGCGGAACCAGCCAAAACCGGTACAAGCTTACCTTCAACGGTACCTCTTCTAAGGTATTTGTGGATAAGCTCTTCAGGAATCTCTTCGCCCTCAAGGTAAAGTTCTGCTATCTCATCGTATTCTTCCCCAAGCTTTGAAATCAAGTTTTCTCTCCACTCTTCCGCCTCATCTACCATATCCGCCGGTATATCTTCATAAACATACTCACTGCCATCTTCACTGGCCCAATATATCGCTTTCATCTTTATCAGGTCTATAATCCCTTTAAAGTCTTTCTCCGCACCAATCGGAAGTTGGATTGGAACCGGGTTGGCTCCAAGCTTATCAACAAGAGTCTGTACTGCCATGAAAAAGTCTGCCCCGATCTTATCCATCTTGTTCATAAAGGCTATTCTTGGAACTCCATACTTATCTGCCTGTCTCCATACAGTCTCCGATTGGGGCTCGACTCCCGCTGTTGCATCGAAAACCGCTACCGCTCCATCAAGCACCCTCAAAGATCTTTCAACCTCAGCCGTAAAGTCCACATGTCCGGGCGTATCGATTATGTTAATCCTATAATCCTTCCAAAAACACGTTGTAGCTGCCGCCGTGATGGTAATTCCTCTTTCTTTCTCCTGGATCATCCAATCCATAGTGGCAGTCCCCTCATCGACGCTTCCGATGGTATGTTTCCTGCCGGTGTAATACAAAATCCTCTCGGTAGTTGTAGTCTTACCGGCATCTATATGAGCCATTATTCCTATATTTCTTATCTTATCCAATGGTACGTATAGGGCTGCCACCTCTTGCATCCGATCACCACCTATAGTGCGCAAACGCACGATTCGCCTCTGCCATTCTGTGAACGTCTTCCTTCTTCTTTATAGCGGCACCTGTGTTGTTGTAAGCATTCATAATCTCTTCTGCAAGTCTTTCTTTCATTGGCCTTCCACTTCTTGCCCTAGCTGCTGCAACGATCCATCTTATAGCAAGAGAAGTCTTTCTTGGTTCCTGAACCTCGATAGGAACCTGATAAGTAGCTCCTCCTACCCTTCTTGGTCTAACTTCAAGAACAGGCCTTACATTATCCATAGCCTTGTGGAAAACCTCAAGAGGATCCATTCCCATCTTTTCTCTTATTATGTCAAAAGCCCCATAAACTATCTTTTGGGCCGTTGTCTTCTTGCCATCCCACATTACCTTGTTTATAAGCTTTGCAACCAAAACATCGTTATAAACTGGATCTGGAGCAACTTTCCTCTGTTCCGCTCTTCTTCTTCTCACTTCCTATTCACCTCACTTCTTAGGTCTCTTAGTTCCGTACTTAGACCTCGACTGTTTCCTACCTTCGACTCCAGCAGCGTCCAAAGCTCCTCTTATTATCTTGTACCTAACACCTGGAAGGTCCTTTACCCTTCCTCCTCTAACCAAGACAACAGAGTGCTCCTGAAGGTTGTGTCCTATTCCAGGAATGTATGCCGTAACTTCTATACCATTGGAAAGCCTAACCCTTGCAATCTTTCTCAAAGCTGAATTAGGCTTCTTTGGGGTCATGGTAGAAACCCTTATACAAACTCCCCTCTTCTGGGGATGGCCCTGAAGTGCTGGTGCTTTGCTCTTCTTCTTTTTGCTCTTTCTTCCAAATCTAACAAGTTGATTTATAGTTGGCATCCTTTCCCTCCTTCCACAAACACACCGAAAAGCTGGTGATATTCTACCAGCGCTGATGTTACCAGTCAACTTTTTTAACGCTCTTTCACGCTTCATGCGGGTCAGCCATGCCGAAGCGAATGATACTATCTAAATTAGAAATTGTAAAGACAGAACCAAAAATGTTCCTAGCTATACGGGAAGATATCGACCAGTATAGTGGAATAATGAGATAGAAGCCTCATAAATCATGGATATTCTGTACATGTATAAGATAGCGATGAATAGACAATATAGAGCAGCGATGAACGGATGATATATCAAAAGATGTATAATTTATTCACATAATTTTCTATCCTTTTCTTTAGAGGTGATATGTATAGGTTTCCTTGCAAGACTTTTGGAAGGAGTGAGAAGTTTGACAGCTATAGTACTTGCCGCTGGAAAAGGCGAGAGGCTTGGTTTAAATACGCCAAAACAG
>JAMOOR010000204.1 GCA_027065235.1 Thermotogaceae bacterium
ATTCCTCCATTATTTCTCAATATTTTATGTTGAATGAGAACATAAAAGCCTGTTTCTTTCCAACATCTGTAAATGGAATTTTATAATCCACAGGCTGGACAAATGTCCCATAAGCACCCCCGATGGATATATAATCGATATTTATAACAGCTCCCAATTGATATCCAAAGTATCCTTTACTTAAAGAAGGATCGTAAAGATACTCCGCTCTGCCGCCAAATGCTACCTTCAGTAGGTCAAATGCAATTCCTGCATATCCTCCGTATTTATCAAAGTTAAGAGTATAGCCCCCAGCATGGAATGCAAAATACTTAGTAAATATTCCCATTGCTGCAACATATTTCCCCATCATATAAACAGAAGGATTTGTTGAATAAAGATAAAGATCTTCTATAGAAAAACCGTATCTTAATACCTTGTAAAAACCATCTATACCAAAGCTAACCTTTAAAGAATAATCTGTTGCTGCTGATAACGCCATATATTCTGTCGATACCTTTCCGCCCCAAGAGAGTCCTGGCTTACCGCCGGCTATGTAGTATTCCAACGAATATGTATTACCTAACCCCTCATAATAATGCCTATTGAAAGCCAAAATTCCCGCAAAATCCCCACCATTCGTAGGCTGCAAAATCCCAATCCATGAAACTATCTCTTTATAATCACTGAAATATGGAACTATTGTGAACAGCACCGAAGGTCTGTCAACATAATATATCTCTGCAGGGTTTTGATAGGAAAACTTCCAGCCACTTTCAAATATACCAAGTCCAAGCGGCGTTAAAGCTGCAATAAGATATATGGAGAAAAATCCTATCAAAAATATGGTGGAAAACCTTCTCATAATCTATCCCACCTTTTGAGAAAATATTCTAATGTACCTTTCTTTAAACTCTCTAAAGCATCCTTCCTTTATTGCTTTTCTAACCCTCCTCATAAATTCTATCATGAATGTTATGTTATGGATTGTTAGCAAAATCTGACCCAACGTTTCCTTCCTGGAAAAGAGGTGGTATAAGTAAGATTTTGTAAAAGTTTTGCATGTATAGCATGAGCAACTTTCATCGAGTGGAGATAAATCTTTTTTATATCGGGCTGATCTTATGTTTATTCTTCCTTGCCATGTCAAAGCAGCTCCATGCCTTGCGAGCCGTGTAGGAAAAACACTATCGAACATATCGACTCCCATATCTACAAGTTCAAGAATGAGCTCTGGAGAACCCGCTCCCATAAAGTATCTTGGCTTGTCCTTGGGAAGGTTATCCACAACAACTTTTGTCATAGCCAAAGTCACATCTCTTGGTTCACCAACGCTAAGACCCCCAATCGCAAATCCTTCAAAATCTATGGATGTAATCTGCTCTGTACTCTTTCTCCTTAAGTCTTCAAAAACACCTCCTTGGACTATTCCATAGAGCGCCTGTGGAGGGTCTATGTTTTCTCTCGATACTTTCGCCCATTTGAAAGTCCTTTCCATAGCCTCTTCAGTTTCCGTGTATGAAGCATCAGGATGTATACACTGGTCAAAGGCCATCACTATATCAGAACCAAGAACTTTTTGGACTTCCATAGAGATTTTTGGAGACATGAAAATTTTCGAACCATCAAGCGGTGACTTGAATACCACTCCTTCATCATCTACCTTAAAAAGCTTTAAAGAAAAAACCTGAAACCCCCCACTATCTGTAAGTATGCTGTAAGGCCATTTCATAAAATTATGAAGCCCGCCATGAAGGCTTATAACCTCCATACCGGGCTTTAAGTACAAATGGAATGTGTTTGACAGAATGATCCTAGCACCAGCCTCTTCCAGATCTTTTGGTCTCATCAACTTAACATTAGCATTAGTACCTACCGGCATAAAAACTGGTGTTTCAAATTCCCCATGAACCGTTTTTACTTTTCCGTATCTTGCTCTTCCATCATGTTTGTATACCTCAAATTCAAAGCCAGCCATTTTCCTCTATCATTTCCTTTATCCTTTTGTATGATCCATAAACCTGTTTTTCCAATTCATCGGTCTCTTGCTCGTAATATTCCTTAAGCTTTTCGTCTTTTAAGTACTTAAGATTTATCTGAACGTTGGCCTTGGCTATTTCAAATGCAGCTCTACAAAGTTCCGCAGAGCTCAAAGCATCAGATACCGCGTTTTTGTTCCCAAATTCTGTTACTATCTCGGCCTGCTTTATTATGTCCCTGCTCTTCCTTGCCAGTTCGTATGGAACATCTATAGCTCCTTTTAAAGCCTCTTGCATCTTCTCTTGCCTTATCTTCTTTTCTTCCTCCGTGCCTTTAGGAAGCTTCATAGCCTCCATAAAGGCGTTAAAAGCATCCATATCCTTCTTAGCTATCAGATACAGCTCATCTTTTATCTCTTCCATTTTGCTGATGACTCTTTCCATCTCTGCTTCCCATTCTTTATACTTTTTCTTTCCAATGGTCAAGTTAGCCACCATCTCCGTAAGTCCTGCCGCTAGAGCTGCAACAACCGCCCCAACTGCTCCTCCTCCAGGAACAGGTTCTTTGCTGGACACCTGCTCCACAAATTCACCAATGGTAAGATCTTTAATACCCATAATCTCCCCCCTCCAAAATTATTTTGCATTCTCCATTATCTTAACGCCAGAGCTTGTTCCAATTTTATTCGCACCAGCTTGAATCATTCGAACAGCCGCCTCGAAATCTCTTACTCCACCGGCAGCTTTCACTCCCATCCTTTCACCAACAACCCATCTCATAAGATGTACATCCTCTACCGTGGCTCCTCCACTTCCAAACCCAGTTGAAGTTTTGACATAAGCGGCTCCCGCCAGCTTCGATATAACACACGCTGCAACCTTCTCTTCATTTGTAAGGTAACACGCCTCAATTATAACTTTAACCGGCACGCCAGCAGCCTCTACAACTGCTTTTATATCTTCATAAACCTTCTCATACTCCCTTGCCTTCAAAAAACCTATGTTTATAACCATGTCGACCTCATCTGCGCCATCTTGAACCGCCCTTTTTGCTTCATAGGCTTTTACTTGACTGGGAGTTGCACCAAGTGGAAAGCCACAAACCGTAACCACCTTTTGGTTTGTTCCTTTAAGCTCGCCCTTTGCAAGCTTTACATAAACTGGATTCACACAAACTCCATAAAACTTATATTCTTTTGCTTCTTCGCAAAGCTTCCTTATATCCTCTGGTGTAGCTGTTGGCTTTAAATTCGTATGTTCGATAGCACCTTTTACTTCACTCTGGGACACCACTCTTTTCTCATCGAGCTCAAACTTATACTCTTTATGATACTTCTCAATCCACTCTTCAACTATGTTTTTAATCTCCATAAAGACCACCTCACAATCCAAGTTTATCAGAGATCTTCTTCATGGCGTTCAGCGAGAGCTCTAAAAATTCATCAAGCGTCATACCAATTTCTTCACAAGCTTTCATCTGCTCCCTGCTTGCTCCTTTTGCAAAAGCTTTTTCTTTAAACCTTCTTTTAAGGAATGGAACATCAACAACTTCTAGCTTTTTCTCAGGTCTTATAAGGGCAGCAGCAACTATAAACCCTGTCACAGGATCCGCTGGGTATATCGCCTTTTCTATAAGTGTTTTCCTCTCCTTCTTTCCGCAATGAGCCAGTATTCCATCAAGCATTTCCTGGGGGACGTCTTCATCCTTGAGAAGATCAAGCGTCACGAGACAATGCTTTTCCGGGTCATTTTTTGTGTAATCATAATCAAGGTCGTGAAGAAGCCCAGTAAGACCCCAAAGCTCTTCATCTTCTCCAAATTTCTTTGCAAGCTCCCTCATAACAGCCTCAACTGCCAGACAATGTTTAAACAAATTCTTATTTTTAAGATGTTTCCTAAGAAGCTCAAGTGCTCTATCTCTCGTTATCAACAGGAATTCACCCCCTCTAATATCATGACCTGATTTATTATATCAGTTTATATCAAAAATATAGGAAATTTTAACTTTATAGAACAGATCTATTAGAAGAACTTTTAGGAAGTTCATTTATAGAAAAAACCCCTCGCACTTGCGAGGGGTTTTTGTTGGAGCGGGCAACGGGATTCGAACCCGCGACCTCCTGCTTGGCAAGCAGGCGCTCTACCGCTGAGCTATGCCCGCATACCTTGGTGCGAGAGGTGGGACTTGAACCCACACGGGCTCAACGCCCATCGGATTCTAAGTCCGACGCGTCTGCCAGTTCCGCCACTCTCGCTTATGACCCGGGCGGGATTCGAACCCGCGGCCCCCTGATTAAAAGTCAGGTGCTCTACCTGCTGAGCTACCGGGTCATCCTCATACCGCAGGAAGGATTTTATCATTAGCTATTTACTTTTTCAAGCCTGAACATATAAGAGCCTTGGATGGATATGAAGATATTTATCAGTTAATAGAAAAGGGGTAGGATATAAGATAAGAGGAAAAGAAAGGGATTTATTTGGAGAGCTTTACGCAGGATAACTACCTTTTGTTAATATTTGTCTTTCTGGATTTTTGCGATTGAAGAGTGCCGATAATCTATACGCTTGTTAAATTTTGAAACAAATCTTTAGATAAGTAGATAAAGTATACGCATAGTCACATCTATCGATGTGGTGTGAGCAATGATTACTCATAAACTGTGATAAAATCTTGGCGAAAGTAGGGGGTGATTTTATGCCATCGTTTGAAGATGCATCTTCTACATTGGATTTGAAAGAAAAGATAAGCAAGGACGAACTTGTGAGGGCTATAAGGTTTTTCATAGCTGCTGAGTATGAGGCGGTTCAGATGTATACGCAGATAGCGAGATCAACTGACAATGAGTTGGCAAAAGCTGTCCTAATGGATATAGCGGAGGAGGAGCTTGTACATGCTGGTGAGTTCTTAAGGCTTTTGAAAGAACTTTCACCTAAAGATTGGGAAAAATACGAAGAAGGCTTTAAAGAAGTGGAGGAAATGATGGAAAAGTTGGGGGGAAATGAGGGGTGAAAAAAGTTTTAGATAAAGGATTTGTAGATCTTGTAAGTGTGATGGGAAATGATGAAACTGTGGTAAAATCTGCCAGGGTATCAACTGGGAGCGGTTTAAAAGGTCCGGACAAGGACAGGCGGTTGATCAACTACCTTATGAGTCATCGTCATGAAACCCCCTTTGAACATGTTGTTTTTACTTTCCATATAAAATGTCCTATATTTGTTGCTCGGCAATGGTTCCGCCATAGAATCGCATCTTACAATGAAAAAAGCGGGAGATATTCAAAGATGTCATACGAATTCTACATGCCGGATAAGATCAGGGTACCTCATCCAAAGGATAAACAAATGAGCGTGCCAAACGATGGTAGAGTAGATGAGGAAAAAGCAAAAGAAATCATCAAAAACGTCTTTGATACTACATATAAAGCTTATCAATCTTTGTTGGATATGGGAGTAGCAAGGGAACTTGCGAGGATTGTTCTTCCACTATCCCTGTATACGGAATTCTACTGGACCGTGAACATGAGAAGTCTTATGAACTTCCTTTCTCTGCGTGCAGACTCTCACGCTCAGTGGGAGATTCAGCAATATGCCATCGCGATAGCAGAATATTTCAAGGACTGTTGCCCATGGAGTTATAATGCATTTATAAAATATTCATACTTCGGTGATCTTCTAAAAACTGATGGGGGGGAGGATGAAGGATGATAAAGGTAGGACATTGGAAAGATGTAAAGCCCATAATATACGATGATGAAAATGCAAAGGCGGAGAAAAGAGTGTTGATAGGAAAGAAGCTTGGAGCCAAAAACTATGTGATGAGACTTTTTACCCTGCCCGTTGGAGGGTACACCCCGTATCATACTCATGACTGGGAGCATGAAGTTTTCATCCTTGAAGGAAAAGTAGAACTTAAAGGAGATGATGAAACATACACACTTGAGCCTGGCTCCTTTGCCTTCGTTCCTCCAAATGCAAAACATGGTTTTAAAAATATCGGAGATGCACCAGCGAAGTTCATATGTGTTATACCAACAAAAGGTGGAGAGTAACCGAAGATAGAAACAACAAATTACTCCATCATTTAAAAGCACCATAGTTTTTATTTTGTGGTATAATGAATTTGAAAACCGAATAGGGGAAAGAGATTATAAGAGACCCCCAAAAAGAAGCAGACGGCTTTGCCGGGCTTCTTTTGGGGGTTTTTCTTTTGCGAGGTGATATTTTGCAAGGGAAAGTCAGGGTTATACCAGCGATAAGAGATGTTTCAACAGTTGATCTTGCTGCCGCATCTCCATCAAAAATTGTATTCATACTAAGCGGCAGCATAATGGAAGTGGAAGATGTTGTTTTAAAGCTTAAAAAGAAAGAAAAAATAGTATTTGTTCATATAGATCTTGTTAAAGGACTTAAAACTGACAAATTCTCTCTTGAATTCCTGAAAGAGCGTGT
Source organism: Thermotogaceae bacterium (assembly GCA_027065235.1). Classification (GTDB taxonomy): domain Bacteria; phylum Thermotogota; class Thermotogae; order Thermotogales; family Thermotogaceae; genus JAGHBG01. The sequence continues at coordinate 6,408 of JAMOOR010000204.1, forward strand.
TGGGGCAGATGGGATTATCTCCACTCATATAGCACTTTTGAAGCAAGCAAGGAAGATGGGGCTCCATATAATACAAAGGCTTTTTCTGGTAGATTCCAATGCCCTTATGAATGGAATATCACAGGCAAACGATCTCGCACCAGATTTTCTTGAAGTATTACCCGGTGTTTCGCCAGAGCTGATAAAAGAAGTCTGTTCAAGGTTCAGCGGAAAAGTTATAGCTGGAGGTTTGGTAAGAACAAAAGAGCATGTCAAGCAGGCAATAAAGGCGGGGGCTGTAGCAGTTTCAACGAGCAAGGTTGAGCTATGGAATCTGCAGGAGGTGATCGCGTGAAAGCTGTTGTAATAGGAGCTGGAATAGTTGGTTCTTTAATAGCAAGGGAGCTTACAAGGTATGGATTTGATGTATCAATAATAGAGAAAGAAGCAGATGTTGGCTGGGGCGTTACAAAGGCGAATTCTGGGATTGTTCACGCTGGATATGATGATGAACCAGGAACATTGAGGGCAGCCTTGTGTGCGAAAGGTAATGCGATGTATGAAGAGCTCTCAAAGGAGCTTGATTTTAAAGTTAAAAGAACAGGCTCCTTCGTTGTCGCTTTTAGCGATGAAGAACTTAAGATATTGAAAGAACTTCTCAAGAGAGGGGAGATAAATGGCGTTCCAAACTTAAAGATCCTTGATAGAAACGAGATTTTGTCAATGGAACCTCATTTAAGTCCTGAGGTTAAATACGCTCTATACGCTCCAACAGCTGGCGTTATCTTCCCGTGGGATGTAGCGATAGCTGCGGTCGAGAACGCCACCGCAAATGGAGCAAAGCTCTTTTTAAATGAAAGAGTCGTTGATATAGAAGTCAAAGATGGAAGAGTTAGAAAGGTTATAACAGATAAAGAAGAGCACAGAGCAGATATAGTTATAAATGCTGCTGGGCTTTACGGTGATGAGATTGCGAAGATGGCAGGTTCTGAGCATGTCCCTATCCATCCAAGAAAGGGAGAATATATAGTGCTTGACAGTAGAGTTTCGAAGATGGTAAAGAGGGTGATATTTCCAACTCCAACAGAGAAATCCAAGGGGATATTGGTGGTTCCAACGCTCACCGGTGAAGTTCTTCTTGGACCAACTGCCCAAGATCTCCCGCCAGAAATGAAAGATGATCTCAGCACCACAGCTGAAGGATTAAACCTTGTAAAGGAAAAAGCAACAAAACTTGTGCCAGATCTTCCCTTCAGTGAAGTGTTTAAAACCTTTGCAGGATTGCGGCCAGAAAGTCCGCAAAAAGACTTTTTCATAAAGAAAAGCGAAAAAGTCTGGGGATTCGTGAATGTTATTGCTATAAGATCACCAGGCCTTACCGCAGCTCCGGCGATAGCGAAGTATGTTGTTGAAAAGGTAATAGAAGAGGATATGAGAATACCGCTCGAAAAGAGAGAATCTTTTAATCCAACAAGGAAGGGAATACCGCACTTTGCCGATCTTCCGCCAGAAAAGTGGAACGAAATCATCAAGAAAGATCCAAAAGCGGGGAAAATCATCTGCTTTTGCAACAATGTTACGGAAAGAGAAATTATAGAAGCAATTAGAAGAGGGGCGAGAACATTGGATGGGATAAAATTCAGGACACGCGCCATGGCTGGAAGATGTCAAGCCAATTTCTGCACAACAAGGGTTATGAAGGTTCTGGCTCGCGAGCTTGGTGTTGATATGTCGGAGATAATGCTCAAATCTGGTAGCAGCTGGGTTGTAGATGGGAAGGTGAGAAAGTGAAAACTGATGTTATTGTCATAGGTGGCGGTGCTGCTGGAATGGGAGCTGCCATAGCTGCAGCAAAGGAAGGCGTTAAGGTAACTCTAATAGAAAGAGAGGAAAAAACCGGAGGGATATTGAACCAATGCATTCACAACGGATTTGGTCTTCACTATTTTAAAGAGGAACTTACAGGTCCGGAATATGCGGAAAGATTGAAAAAAATCCTCAGAGAGTATGATATAGATATAATAACAGATTTTATGGTTAAGGAGATAAAGGATAAAAAGGTTGTAGGTGTATTTCATGATGGTGTAAAAGAGATAGAAGCTTCTTCAGTGGTTTTTACAACTGGAGCAAGAGAAAGGCCATTTGGAGCTTTGATGATACCAGGAGACAGGCCCTCTGGAATATTTACAGCTGGAGTTGTTCAAAAGTTCATCAATATAGAAAACAGATTCCCAGGGAAAAGGGCTCTCGTGCTCGGCTCTGGAGATATAGGACTTATCATGGCAAGAAGGCTTACTTTGGAAGGTGTGAAAGTTGTCGGTGTTGTTGAGAGAATGCCTTACCCTGGTGGCCTTGCAAGGAACATAAGGCAATGCCTTGAGGATTTCGATATACCACTATACCTGTCAAGCACCGTTATTGAAGTTAGAGGAAAGGAAAGACTCGAGGAAGTTGTTGTTGCAAAAGTGGATGAAAAATTCAAGCCTGTTTTGGGAACAGAAAAGATTTTTAAAGTAGATACGCTTGTTCTTTCTGCTGGCCTTCTCCCAATGGTCATTTTGGTTAGTGATTTTGCAGTGTTGAATAGCACCTCCAAAGGTCTTGCAACATCGAACATCGGCCAATCATCGGTTGAGTGGCTCTTTGGTGCTGGGAATTGCACCGTTGTTTACGACCTTGTTGATTATGTTACGGTGGAGGGAGAAAGAGCAGGAAAGTTTGCTGCGATTTATGCAAAAGGTGAGAAACTTTCAGAAAAAATTCCCGTCGATCCCGGTGAAAATGTAAGAGTGCTTCACCCAAGATGGTATTCGAAAGACGACGACTTAACAATATATGCGAGAGTTTCAAAGCCTATGGAAAAAGGAAAACTGCTGGTTGGAAATTATGAGAAGACTCTTTTAAATGCCAAACCAAGCGAAATGATCGTTCTTAAAGTGCCAGCAAGGTACCTTGAAGGCTTCGAAAGAATTAGGGTATCCGTTAAGGAGGCGTAAGATATGATCAAAAAGCTTGTATGCATACAATGCCCGTTAGGTTGCGAAATAGAAGTTGAATTAAATGAAAAAATGGAAGTTGTAGAGATAAAAGGTAACAAATGCCCAAGAGGTTACAACTATGCTATGGAAGAGATGGTTGATCCAAAAAGAATATTAACCACAAGCGTGAAAGTGGAAGGTGGAGATATCGAGCTTGTTTCTGTAAAGACTGACAAGCCAATTCCAAAAAGACTTTTAAAAGAAGCGATGGAAGTGATAAGAAAAGCAAGGGTAAAAGCACCGGTTCATGTTGGTGATGTTGTTCTTACTGATCTTTTGGGAACCGGAGCTAATGTTGTAGCGACAAGAACAATCAGGCCAAAAGCTTTAAAAAGGAAGAAAACAGATGCAAATAGCGCACATAAAAGGTGCGGTTCTATGAAGATTTAGCAGATATACATCATTGAGATGTTAAGTGCAATTTGTATACAAAATTTTCTGTGACTTATGTGACAACTGTATACAATTTGTGACAGATGTATTCAATTACATTTAGGTTGAAGACCAGCTTAGTGAAAAAACTAACTACTATTATTTTTTTGGAGAAACAGGGATTGGTGTTATAAT
>JAMOOR010000205.1 GCA_027065235.1 Thermotogaceae bacterium
ACTCCTCATCTATATTCTTTTCACCTTTGTGACCAACTGGGATGTAATACGCTCTTCCTTCCTCATCCGATAGTGAAATCCCTACTATCTTTGCACTTATGGGATCAAGGGAAGTGGTTTCAAGATCAACCGCTACAGTCTTTCCTATCATATCGTTTATAACTTCTTCAAATTCTTTTTCATCGTTTACAGTTTTATAGAGCTTTTCAAGCTTAACTTGAAGCCCCAACTCTTTCATTATAGAGGAAAATTCAAGATCTTTAAGAACTGCTATGAGTTTCTTTTCATTGTAGCCTCTGTAAAGAAGCTGAGCTAGATTAACTTCAACTGGAGCATCTGTCCTTAAAACAACTAGTTCCAAACTTTTATAAGCATCTTCCTTGCCAGCCACTAAAGCTTTTCTTATTCTCTCCCTTAGTTTACTTAAGTTCTCATATATTTCGTCGATGTCTTTAAATTTATTCAGAAGCTCTGCTGCCGTTTTGCCGCCTATACCTTTTACCCCTGGAACATCATCTACAGCATCTCCCATAAGAGCCAAAAGGTGCGGTATCTGTTCAGGATAAACTCCGTACCTTTCCTTCACCTTTTCTCTGTCATATATTTCAAGATCCGTTATCCCTTTCTTTATCCTCCAAACCTTTATGTTACCTTCAACAATTTGGAGCATGTCTTTATCTCCAGTTATGATGTTAACCTCATCGAATTTTTCCTTGTATTTAATTGCCAACGTCGCTATTACATCATCTGCTTCAAAACCTTCAATCTCTAAAACTCTGATTCCCATAGCGGAAACTAATTTTTTTATATAAGGTAGCTGCTGCTTGAAAGAATCTGGTGTGGGTCTTCTATGCGACTTATACTCAGCGTACATCTGATGTCTGAAAGTCTTAGCAGCTGCATCCATAACAAAGGCTGCATAATCCTCATTTTTCCTTATATGCTTTTTTATAAAATTAACCATCATTCGCGCAACGCCGTATGTCGCGTTGGTAGGAATACCGGTGGTTGTGGCTAAAGAACTGTCTAAAGCGAAGAAGGCCCTGTAGGCAATTGCAGTTCCATCAAAAAGAAAAAGCTTCGACAAAATTTCACCCCCAACACTGATTTTACATCAAATGCACGCACATTCTAACGATAACATGCTAGGTAAAAAAGTTTTGCATATTTTTGCTGAGGATGGATAATCTAACCTCAATGTAAATTTTCATGAAAAAACAGATTTTGAATGCAAATATTTGCATGTTATATTTATAAAATAGAATATCAAGGAGGTGAAATGTATGTTTCCAAAGGATTTTTTGTTTGGTGTATCGCTTTCTGGGTTTCAGTTTGAAATGGGCGGAAAAGGTTCCATAGATGATAAAAGTGACTGGTTTTTGTGGGTGAGGGATCCTGTTAACATAGCTTCAGGACTTGTAAGTGGGGACCTCCCTGAAAATGGCCCTGATTACTGGAACAAATACAAAGAAGACCATCAAATAATGAAAGATTTGAATATGAACGCTGTAAGAATAGGCATAGAGTGGAGCAGAATATTTCCAGAGCCAACGAAGGATATTGAAGTCGGCATTAAAAGAGAAGGAGATGCGGTAGTAGAGGTCAAAATAGATGAAAAGTCACTTGAGAAGCTAAAGAAAAGAGCTAATAAAGACGCTATAAAAAGGTACCGTCAGATAATGGAAGATATAAAATCAAAAGGGATGCATCTAGTAGTGAATCTAAATCACTTCACCCTCCCTATATGGCTCCATGACCCATTTGAAGTTAGAAAGTTTGGGATAGAAAATGCGAAAAGATCAGGATGGTACAGAAGTGAATCAGTAGTTGAATTTGCAAAATACGCTGCAGTTGTAGCTTCTGAATTTGG
>JAMOOR010000206.1 GCA_027065235.1 Thermotogaceae bacterium
TCATCACAGGTATGAATAACCCATCATGGATTTTTACTGCTTTAACAATTTCCCATGGAGAAAATAGCTTCTCCCTAAGTAAAGTATACTTCAAAACAACGAACTTTTTCAAATCGTATACATCAAATGTTAAAGTCAATTCCTCCAATTTGTATTCCTTCCTTTTTTTACCTTTCTTTATTATAAGAGATCTGTTTAATTTTTCCTTATCTATTGCCGTTTTCTCCATTATAAGAGAAAAGGCATATTTCGTTACTATAGTGTTTATGTCAAAATTCACTATCCAGGCCCTTTCTGGATAAAGGCCATCCACACTTTTTTCCCTTATAGCCTTCAAAAAATCCTTTTGCCAGCTTTTAACCTCGATGGTGAGGTAAAGTGCTCTTTGAGCAACTCCCGTTGCTATCGAATCAAGATAAGATATCTTTGGAGTCGGATGAAAACCTTGAGAAAAGACAAGGGGAAGTTTTGCTCTTCTCAAATTTCTTTCTATTGCTTTATTTGTCTCCAGGGGAGACAAAAATCTTATCATACCTGTTTTTCTATATTTGATTACTACCTTCATCATCTCTCCATCAGAATACTCAAAGCTTCCTTTATCATCTCGGATAAATCTCCTTTGTCCTTCACCAATTTCACAGCTTCGTATGATTCTTTAGCTGAAAAACCCAAGGCTTTTAAAGCCTCAACCGCCTCAGACACAAGTTCATTTTCTTGTTCTACTTCTATGTCTTTTATCTCATCTCTAAGTTCAACAACGATCCTTTCTGCAGTCCTTTTTCCTATACCAGGCAGGGAAGATAAACCTGCTACATCCTCGGATTTTATCATCTTTACTATCCTGTCAACACCTGCTCCAAGGATTTTTACAGCTGTTTTTGGACCAAGTTTTGATACAGATATTAGCTTTATAAAGAGTTCTCTTTTTTTCTCGTCGGTAAAACCAAATATTTTGGGATCATCTCCCAACGATAGATATGTATATATTAAAACGTCATCACCTTCGTTCAGTGTGGATAAACTTTCTTCATCAAGATAAACCTCAAAACCAAAAACACCTGTATCCAGGATAATATGATCTTTTTCTACCGATGAAACTTTTCCTCTCAAAAACCGTATCAACAAGTTTCCCTCCTCTGCTGTCAAAAAAGCATTTTAACACAAAAGTTGTGGTATACTATAGTATCACCTCTAAAAGCGGAGGAATTCCCCTTTTAGATGGGGGTGGCGGGATGATTAAAAGAGCAACATTATTGTTAACGGTAATTGCAAGTATTGTTTTATCCCTAACTCTCCGTGTTGGGATATGGGATGATTATCCTCTTGCCTATGTAAAAGATAATAAAGCAGCTGGAATATACGTTGATCTTCTTGATGAAATAGCTAAGAAAGAAGGATGGACGATATTTTACAGATATTATAAATGGGAAGACTTATTTCCAGCCTTAGCACAGGGAGAAATTGACTGTCTCGGTCCAATCGCTGATACAAAATCCCGACGGCATGAATTCACATTCAACTCCGAAGCGTTCTTCCAAAACTGGGGTGTTGTCATATCCAAGAAAACCATATCCAGCATATTCGATCTGGAAGGTAAGACGATAGGAATTGGTATAGATGATGTATATGGCCATTTTTTTAAAGAAATGCTTAAAAACTTTTCTGTAAATGCTGAAATTAAGGAAGCATACAACTCTTTCGAAGAAATTGCTAAGGATGTGGCAAGTGGAAAAATAGACGCTGGTGTTATTAGCAGAATAAGCGCTTTTGTGTTCGTCAACAAGTATAAATATCGTATTTCTTCCATCGTGTTTAGACCGGCTAATTTAAAATTAGCATTCCCTAAAAATTCCGCACTAGCTAAAG
>JAMOOR010000207.1 GCA_027065235.1 Thermotogaceae bacterium
CTGGTCGTCTCATATAATAGAACATTCTTTAAGTGCCCTTTATGATATTGCACACGGTGCGGGTCTTGCCATAGTAACACCGGCATGGATGAGATATGTAATGGATGAGGATATAGAAAAATTCGAAAGATTTGCTAAGGAAATCTTTGGAAGAAATAATGCAGAAGATGGAATAGAAGCGTTCAAAGAATGGCTCAAAAAAGTTGGAGCGCCAGTTTCTCTAAAAGATGCTGGCATACCATCTGAAGATATAGAAAAAATCGTAGAAAACGCCGCTGCAAGATCACCATTTGGAAAATTGAAATCTTTATACAAAGAAGATATAGAAGCTATTTTGAAACTTGCAGTTGAATGATTTTTGGCGATCTTGGATGATTTGGAGTATTCTTTTGCAAATAACAAAAAATATTATCTTGAAACTCCCTCAGATAACTGTTTACAACTTTTTTTAACATGTTATAATTCACAATAGCCTCTCAAAAAGGGGGAGTTTCTATGTTGGTATACGAAGATATCCTCGAATGGCTCGATACAAATCCTCGAATCCAAGACTTGAGGAAAAAAGCCAAAGAGCTAGGTGTAAAAATCAAAAAGAGGATGAGAAAAAGGGAAATTATCAAGGTGATAAGGGAGGATATTATGAAGAGACTGGAAGGAAGTGAAGAAAGGAGAGCTAATGTAACCTCAAACTTTGGCGAAGTTCAAAGCCAAAGCGAGGTAAAAAAGGCTCAAGATCTTCCTCAAACTTATGGAAAGGACAAACTTGTCCTTATGCCGGTGAATCCTCACTGGCTCCATGCATATTGGGACCTATCTCCAAACACGATAAGAGCTATAGAATCTCTGCCTCTTGGATCAAAGGTAGTTCTTAGGCTCCATGATGTTACATACATCATATTCGATGGTAGCAACGCACATAGAACCTTTGAAGTAAGCGTTGATATAAGGTTTACAAAGAACTATTACTTCAATGTTCCTGTTGCCGGTGCAGATTACTTAGTTGAGCTTGGGTACAAAGATCCAACAGGAAAGTTTGTTACGCTCATGAGATCCAATGTTTGTAAAGCTCCAAAAGATTATCCTTCTTCTTCCACAAGGGAAAGATGGCTTGATTTGAGGACGAAGAAAAAGAGAGTCTTTGTAGCTGGTGAGGTAGTAGTAAAACCTGTTGAAAAGGCTGTTGGAGTTTCCTCGATGAACGTTCTTGAAAATCCATCACCATCCGGTGGAGGCTCCTTCATGTGGGAAAAGGTTAAGAGTGGAGCAGGAAAGGGTGGTCTCTAATGCCATCCGGTTATATCGTTTTCGTTTTACACGCACACCTGCCTTATGTAAGACACCCAGAGTATGAGGAGTTCTTAGAGGAGAGATGGCTTTTTGAAGCCATGTTCGAGACTTACATACCACTCCTCAAGATGTTTAAAAGGCTGGAAAATGATGGAGTTAATTTTAAGCTCACTATGTCGATTACTCCCCCTCTCATGGAGATGCTTACCGCAGAAGATTTGATGGACAAATTTGAAAGACACATGAAGAGTCTTATAGAACTGGCTCAAAAAGAAGTTGATAGAACCGCTCAAGAAGATCCGAGAAAACACAAGATGGCTCAATATTATTTGAAGGATTTTCAGGATACTCTAAAGGTTTTCTACTCCTATGACAGAAATATATTAAATGGTTTCAAAGAATATATGGAAAAAGGTAAGCTTGATATTCTTACATGTAACGCAACACACGGATATTTGCCACTAATGGAAATCCATCCCTATGCTGTAAAAGCTCAGGTTAAGATTGGTGTTGATACGTACAAAAAGCACATGGGAGTTAAACCAAGGGGTATCTGGCTTGCAGAATGCGCTTATTACCCAGGACTCGATGAAATTTTAGCTGAATACGGTCTCGAATACTTCTTCGTCGATTCTCATGGACTCTGGTATGCAGATGAAAGACCGCATTATGGTGTTTACAGACCCGTCATAACCCCAAATGATGTTTTTGTCTTTGCAAGAGATCCCGAATCAAGTGAACTTGTATGGAGTGCAGATGTCGGATACCCTGGTGATGGCAGATATAGGGAGTTTTATAGGGATATAGGATTTGATAGAGAATTTGAATATATAAAACCTTATATTGATAAAAGTGGGGTCAGAATTAACACAGGGATAAAATACCACAAAATAACTGATAAATCTATTCCCCTTTCTGACAAGGATTATTACGATATAGATGAGGCTCTCCAAGCCGTAAAAGAGCATGCCTCCGATTTTGTTAGCAAGAAATTGTCACAGGCGCAGAACTTAAAATCGCTCTTCAATGGGGTTGAACCTGTGATAGTTGCACCCTTTGATGCAGAGCTATTCGGTCACTGGTGGTATGAAGGAGTTTACTTTTTGGAGGAGTTCTTCAGAAATGTTGCAAATACAAAATTAAGAGTCGCAACTGCAGGTGAAATAGTAGATAGACTCGAAACAGTCCAGATTGTTACACCAGCTGCATCGAGCTGGGGAGCCAATGGATACAACGAAGTATGGCTCAACGGGAAGACCGACTGGATATATCCACATCAACACGAATTTGAAGAGAGGATGAGGGAAGTAGCTCAAAACATAGATGAATCCAATGAGCTCATGGTGAGATTAGCAAAACAACTAGCAAGAGAGCTGCTCCTTCTGCAGTCAAGTGACTGGGCTTTCATAATAACAACGGGAACTAGTGTGGATTATGCGGTAAATAGAACAAAAGAACATGCAAGAAGGTTCTTGGAGCTTTATGACATGTACAAATCTGGGAATATAGATGAAGGAAGGTTATCTTATTATGAATGGATAGATGGAATCTTTCCAGACGTAGATTACAAAGTATATGCAAGTTAAAAGACAAAGCGGCTCGGAAGAGCCGCTTTTTATCTTATTCTTCACCGTAAATCATTCTACAATGCCTCGATCCAAAAAGCAGTTTTAGCATTTCTGGATCCTTGAAGGTTACCTTTACATCAAGTTCATCTCTTCTATATCCCGTTGAAAGAACTATTTCATTGAGAGTGCTATTCAATGAATCGTAAGTAAGAGAAGACAATACCTTTATCTCTGTGCCTGATACAGGAGTATGGAACATCCTCACACCTGTAAACTTTGATATCATTCCAGGCTTTATAATAATTGCTCTTATGTTTTCAACCATGCTATTAAATCTATTGAAATGCTGATCAGCCTCTTTCTTTTTTCCTTCATTAAAGTAATAAAAGCCCAAAAATAGGGAGACCACAGGATCTATAAACTTTGAAAGACTATTTTCTACATATTCTGAGATATTTTCCCCTGCATAATACTTTTTAGAGATTTCATAGACAGCTATTCTTGGGCAATAAGAAAATTTTTCTAAAGTGTTGGAAGGTATTTTCCCTGTCCAATAACTACCCACATTTATTGTACATGCATCTTCTTTTTTCAATATAGATTCAGCTATTTTCTTGGCTTTTTCGTAGTCTGGTTCAAGATGAATAGACAATATAGCTAGAAGGGTTTTGAATCCTCCTCTGTTCGTACATATCGTAAATAGTTTTTTGGCTACTTCATAGTTATCAGTGTATATGTTATGGACAAGGCCAATGTAGGGATTTTTAGAGACTTTAAAGGCGGCTTCTATAAATTTTGTGGCCTCCTGATACCTTCCCAAACTGATTAAAACTTCTGTCATTAAAAGGTAAGGGTAGAAGGACGTAGAATCTGTTTTTAAAAACTTCACCGTATAATCAAGGGTATCTGTATCTCCTCTATATAGCTTAGTTACTCCAAGCATGTACTTAAACTCTGGTGCTGTGAATCTTGAAAAAACCTCAGCTGCTTCTTCAAGTTTCTTCTCAAGAAGCTTTACTATTCCTTCGATTAAGGCTCGCTTTTTTATATTTCCAACTTTAACTATAGTTTTTTTAAGAGCTCTTATCACACTCTCGTCAGAAGCTCCATAATCTTGGAAATTTATATCAAATAGCGTATTAACTTTAGACGCATCAACAAGCGCTGGTGGGGTTAATTCTACCTTTATCTTTTTAGACAAACCTGGTGATTCCCTCTTTGGCTTCGGCTTTTCCTTCAACTTTCCCATTTTCCTTAGGTCTTTTTCAAATTCTTCTTTTAACTTCAAAATCTTTAAGAGTTTTTCATCGTTTATATTGTCCATCATATCAACCCCTTTGCCTTTAAACTCGTGTATCCTCTTGGATGGATTATTACATGATCAATCAACTTAATACCAAGTATATCACCTGCGTCTTTAATTTTCTCCGTTAGCTCTATATCATCTCTACTTGGGTTCGGATTTGACCTATGATTGTGAATAAGAAAAAAACCGTCTGCTGAAATTTTTACAAGAAAGTTGAAAATATCTCTTATGGATATGGCAATAAAAGTAGACGTTGATCCCGAAAAATCTTTATGAGCCAAGTACCTAAGATCATTGTTAACTGCTATTACCCTTAGTACTTCTTCTTGCTTGAAGATTAAATCCTTTGAAAAGTTGTAAACAAATTCAGGTTTGTCAAATTTAAAACTTTTCTCGGAGATTTCAAGATAAAGTCTCTTTCCGAGCTCTAGAGCTGCTTTTAAAGCTGTTGCTTTTGCAAGCCCCACACCGTTTATAGATGTAAGCTCATCTACACTGGCAGAAAATAGACTACTCAAAGTAGGAAATTTCTCAAGAACTTTTTCAGAGAGCTCAAAGACATCCATACCGTTGGAACCTGTTCGGAGAAGGATGGCCAAAAGCTCTTTGGTTGATAGAGATTCTGGTCCAGAAAGTTTCATCCTTTCCCTTGGTTTCATTTCCACCAACCCTTCTTGTATAAAAATTCCCAAACCTTCCCTATAGGAAATCCCATAACGTTATAAAAATCGCCTTCTATTTTTTCAACGAATACAGAACCCAAATCTTGTATCCCGTATCCACCGGCCTTATCAAACGGACTTCCTGTCGAAATGTATTTGTCAATAATCTCCTCTGGCAATTTTCTGAACCAGACCACAGTTTTGTCGAAGATAAAATGCTCTCCTCCATCCCAAACAAAATATACACCAGAATATACTTCATGACTTTCTTCAGAAAGGGCCTTCAAATATCTTCTGGCTTCTTCTGGTGTTTTGGGTTTCCCCATTATTTTACCCTTAAAGACTACTATCGTATCGGCACCTATAACTAATCTTTCTTCAAATGTTCTTTCATATACTTCCTTGGCTTTTTTGGAAGATAGGCATTTAACAAATTCAACAGGATCTTTTTCACATTCTATTCTTTCCTCAACTACCTTAGATGGAATAACCTCAAAATCAATACCTATCCTTCTTAAAAGATCCTGTCTTCTAGGAGATGATGAAGCCAATATTATCCTCATTGCAATTCCCTCCATATCTTTTCAAAGGTCTTAGCGATGTACACATTAGCCAATGCTGATATGCTTCCTATTATAAGAAACAAGGGCAAAAATGAGAATATATACCTACTCTTTATTAAGAACGCTCCTATAATCATCTGAACTAAGTTATTCACGGCTGATCCTGCAATGCTGGCTCCAACGTAGCCGAATTTAAATCTGAAGAGCATAGTCTCCACAATTGCTGCTGCAATCGAGCCAAAGAAACCCATAAAAAAAGGGGGAGAAAAGATTCTCCCTGAAAATATAGCCCCAATCAAAGTCTTTCCTGCAGCAACGGTTATTGAGAATTTCAATGGAAAATTTGCTGCATAAAATAAAACAACTGAATTGGAAAATCCCCATCTTCCAACTGGAAGTGGGAAGGGAATGAGGTTTTCTACGAAGTAAATACCAGAAGCTACAGCTATAAGTACAGCGGTTAATGCCGTTACCATGTTTGGGCGTCTATTTTGGATTCTTTGAACTTTATCACCAACTTGTTGGGAACGCAGATTATTTCACCTCCTGGCTTTATCCACCCAATTTTTTCACAAATTTTTAAAGAACATGTAGAATCCACTACTTTAGCTTCCTTGCCATTAAATATAAGGGTTGTAATTCTTTTCTCGTCTTTGTATATAGGATAGGTACCAGGCTTGTCTATCTCCATAATCAACCTACCATTTATGAAAACTTCCAAAGTATTTGAATATTTTTTATTTCCATACGTAAATTTGTACAATAAAAACGAGAGAGCAATCACAAGCAATGCAAGTATTACATATACGTCTTTTTTTGAAAATAACTTCAACAAATCCCTCCTTTCTTAAGGTATACTATCATAACAGATGGGATAAAGAAGGAGGTTGATAATATGTCAAGAGAAGAGGAACTCATAAAGAGGATAAAGGAACTTGAAGACCAACTTGAAAGCTGCAAAAGAAGAGAAAAGGAAATAGAATTAATGCTTCAAGAATATAATGAACTTGTTAAAAGGCAGTTCGAAATCTTCGACAACTTTGTAAAAGATATAGGAACAAAAAGAATCATAGATCCACTAACAAGAGTATATACAAAAGATCACATTGTAAAACTCATAACCTACTATCATAGCAAAGCCTTTGAAGAAAATTTAGGATACGGAATAATAGCTGTAAGAATTGTTAACCTCGATGATATGATGCCACTTGAAAGGGAAAGTCAATTAGTTCTCTTAGGGAAAGTTCTTAGAGACTCTGTTAGGGTTCCTCTTGATAGCATAGGTAGATATTCCGATGACACATTTGTTATCCTTCTCACAGATGTTAAAAAAGAAAATGCTGAAAAAGTTCTAGGTAGGATCAGAGATATGATTAAGCTTAACATGGGTGATGATGTGGACATAAAGATGAGCCTTAGGGTATATCCGGAAGATGGTTTGAACCTTGAAGAATTGATGAATCAAGTCATGGAAGAGGTGAGATAGAATTGGGATACTTCAAAGTCAACGGTCCTGTAAAGCTTCACGGAGAGGTTGAGATATCTGGATCTAAGAACGCTTCCTTACCTATTATAGCTGCATCTCTGATTTCTTTTGATGAGGTGGTAATAGAGAACGTTCCCGATCTTTTGGACATAAGAACAATGATTGATATTTTAGAATCTATTAACTTTAATGTGAGTTTTTCTGACGGTGTGGTTCGTGTAAGGCCAGAATTTGAAAATGTAAACACTAATGTTCCTTATGAACTGGTTAGAAAGATGAGAGCATCTTTTAATGTATTAGGACCATTGGCGGCAAGGTATGGGAAAGCAAAGGTGGCGCTGCCTGGCGGATGCTCCATTGGTGTTAGGCCTGTTAACTTTCATATAGAAGGTCTCGAGAAACTAGGATTTGAAGTTACTATAGAACATGGATTTGTTGAAGCAAAACTTGTGAAACCAAATAATGGAAAAATAATTCTTCCAAAGCCAAGTGTAGGTGCAACTGAGCATCTGATGACTACCGCCGCAGCTATAGAAGGGATTGAAGTAGTAATAGAGAATGCTGCTATGGAACCAGAAATCGTGGACCTTCAAGAATTTTTAAGGAAATTGGGTGTGGAGATCGAAGGAGCGGGTACAAGTAGAATAAGAATAAAGGGTGGGGTTAAAAGAAAAGCAGTAGTGCATAAAGTTATACCCGATAGAATAGAAGCGGGTACTTATGTTATCGCCATTGCTGCTACTGGGGGAGAAGGTGTGGTTAAAAATCTTGACTCTGAGCACTTGAATTCTCTGTGGGAGGTTTTGGAAAAAATAGGGGTTGATTTAAGGATTGATAAAAATAAGGTTTATGTGAAAATGGAAGGGAAACCAAAACCTGTTGATGTGAATGTATCGCCTTATCCAGGCTTTCCTACAGATCTTCAGCCACAAATCATGACTCTTTTAACGGTAGCTTCCGGAACATCTTATATAAAAGAAAATGTTTTTCAAACCAGGTTTTTGCATGTAGATGAATTGAAAAGGATGGGAGCAGATATAGAGATAACCGATGGAACAGCAATAATAAAAGGAGTCGAGGGGCTTTCAGGAGCACCTGTTAATGGAACGGATTTGCGAGCCACAGCTGCGCTCCTTATAGCCGCTTTTATGGCAAATGGAAAAAGCGAGATTCACCATGTAGAACATATATTCAGAGGATATGAAAACGTATGTAAGAAGTTTGGAAAACTTGGCGGAAAAATTGAATACGTTGGGGTGAAAGAGTACATTGAGTGATAAATCTTTTCTTGTAAAAAATAGTCATCTTCACATGAGATATCATCCTCTCTATGAGCGGATGAGTTTATGTGATATTTGCCCAAGAAATTGCAGGATAAATCGCTACAAGTTTAAGGGTGTATGTGGTGCAGATTATAAGATAAAGATCGCGAATGCCTTACTCCATTTTGGCGAAGAACCTCCCCTTGTAAAAGACGGAGGCTCTGGTGTAATTTTCTTTTCTGGATGCCCCATGAAATGTATCTACTGCCAGAATATGGGATTTTCTCAAAGGGGGGTCGGGGTCGAGATAACCGAACAAGAACTCGCTTTTATTATGCTGGAGCTTCAAAAAGCTGGAGCTGAAAATATCAACCTGGTGACTGCTTCTCATTTTATTCCACAAGTTCTCAAATCCCTAGAAATAGCAATAATGGAAGGTTTATCCCTGCCAATAGTCTGGAACACTTCAAGCTACGAAAAAGTAGAGATGTTGAAACTTCTTGAAGGCGTGGTTGATGTATACCTTGCAGACATTAGATACGTTGAGGATGAGGTAGGGTTGAAGTACTCAAAAGTGCCAAACTATTGGACAGTTGCAAAAGAAGCATTGAAAGAAATGTATAAACAAGTGGGAGTCTTCGATGGTAAAAAAGGAATGATAATAAGGCTCTTGATATTTCCTTCTCATATAACTGATCATAAAAAAGCACTTGACTTTATTGTGAGTGAATTATCTCCCGATGTACCGGTTTCAATAATGCGCCAGTATATGCCAGTTTTTGGTGCTAAGAACGATCCATTAATAGGTAGAATGATATCAAATGAAGAGTACGAGGAAGTGTTAGATTACGCTGAGCAGCTAGGTATAAGTGGATGGATACAACTTGATGAGATACAAGTTGTTCCCACAAAATCTGTGGAATCCATCTACAACTTGTTAAAGAGTAAAACAACATGAGATCTTGTTGAAAGGGGAGACGAAAGTGTTTCTTTTATATGGAGCGGTTGGAGACGCTCTAGGATTTCTAGTGGAAAGTGGAATAAACAAAAGGATAGAAGAGTTTATTGACTGGTATGATCCTAAATCTAAGGAAGAGTTTAAAAAAGGAGAATATTCTGATGACACTCAGTTAACTTTAGCGGTTGCAAGATCAATATGGGACGGAGAGTTTCATCCTGAATATTTTTCATACGTTGAGCTTCCCTTGTGGGTCTATTATAGAAGAGGCGCAGGGAAAGCGACAACAAAAGCTGCGATGAATCTGTTCTCCTCGAGAATTCAGTGGTATGGCAATTTCTACCCAGGTTATGAAAACGCTGGCGGGAGCGGCGCAGCTACGAGAGTCTCTCCAATAGTGGCTGCATTTGACAATGAAGAAGATATCGTAAGATATGTCATATACTCTTCCATAATAACTCACGGAAACAGCAAGGCTTTGGTGGGAGCTATCATAACAGCATCCACTATGTATTCAGCGAAAAATAAATCCATCGATAAAAATTTTATCATCTCCAACTTTAAAGCTTTCTATAACATAGCGAAGGAGCTTTTTCAAAACGATGAGACATTAATTGAATGGGAAAGAAACTATCCCCGAAATTTCACAGAAGATTTTGGCAGTACCTATACCAATACAATAGAGAAAGCTATGCTAATAGACAAAACAGATGGTTATCCCACCGTATGCAAAAAAGCAGGAGAGTACGACTCTCCCGGATTAGGCACAAGCGTCTCTCTATGTGCTTTTGGCCTTGCTTTAAAGCTTGATGATGTTTCAGCAAAGGAGCTTTTGCTTACATCTGCCAACG
>JAMOOR010000208.1 GCA_027065235.1 Thermotogaceae bacterium
ATGGCCCTTGCGCTGGCATCGAACTCAACAGGAAGCGTTATAAGCGTGAATAGAACAACAAAGGTGAAAAGAATTATTCCTACTTTTAAAAGAACTTGTGCTGACATGAATATTCCAAGTATAAAGATTATCCATGCGAAATTAGAACCAGCTATAGCGAATGGAACTGCAATGTCTCTGAGAACGAGCGGTGTGTACTTTTCTTTGTGTTGTATAGCATGGCCAACTTCGTGGGCAACCACGCCGAGAGCCGCAACAGATGTGCTGTTGTAGGTAGCCTGGGAGAGTCTTACAGCCTTTGCCTTTGGATCGTAATGATCAGATAGCCACCCGCTGACCATTTCAACTCTCACATCGTATATTCCTGCAGATTCGAGCAGTCTTCTTGCCATCTCTGCTCCGGTTATTCCAAGGGTTGATTTAACATTCGAATACTTACTAAACGTACTCTGAACATGTATCTGTGCCCAGAGAGAGAGTATGAATGCTGGTATAAGAATTATAAAAGTTGGATCCCATATCCAAAGCACAACTTACCACCTCCGTGGTATTTTAGACAATTTTTCACACAGGAAAGTTTAACATAAATCCCACAGGTGTACATTAAGCTTGTTGTTTTATAGTGTAAAATAAACCGCAGCAGGCGGTGTGATTCTTATAAGGAGGAGTGATTTCTATGAAACCGATGAAGCTTTTAAGAGTGTATCTTGGTGAAAAGGACGTTTGTAAAGGAAAACCCATGGCGGAACATATAGTGAAGATGTGTTACGACCATGGTATAAAGGGTGCAACTGTATGCAAAGGGATACTCGGTTATGGTGAAAAGAGGCATATCCATCGAACTGATTTCTTTTCACTTTCTGGAGATCTTCCAGTGATTGTTGAAGTTGTCGACGAAGATGATAAAATTCAAAAGCTTATGGAAAGCATAAGGAAATTGCCATTTGATGGACTTATGGTGGTGATGGACGTTCAAGCGGAACACAAGAGGCTTAAGGAGGAATAGTGTTGAATTACTTACTCATCGCTGCAGGTGGAGCGTTAGGAGCAATGGCTAGATATGCTACATCTGTGATCATAAACAACATGTTTCCATTCGCTATGGTTCCATGGGGTACTGTTACCGTGAACACCGTCGGTTCGTTCCTTCTTAGCTACCTAATGTTTTCTCTCGTTCATGTGCTTAAACTTCCAAGTGAGTTTGTTATGTTCTTTGGTACAGGCTTTTTGGGTGCCTTCACCACTTTTTCTACTTTTATGTATGAGTTTTTTTCTTTGCTGGAAGAATCGTATATAAGAGGTTTGATGTATATTACAGTGACTATTCTATTTGGTTTTGGAGCTGTATATTTAGGTTACATACTTAGCAAATTGGGAGCATAATGCGCTATATAAACCTTAAAAATCTGTTCAAAGATTTTCTGTATGGAGTTTCCGGATTTTCTTCACCATATCCCAACGCTATTATTGCTACAGGTCTTTGGCCTTCTGGTGAACCAATGGCTTTCCAGACTCTATCTTCGTTGAAATCTCCTATCCAACAACTATCTATCCCATAGGCCTTGGCGGAAAGGGTTACATAAGTTGCAAAAGCTGATGCATCCTGTATGGCGTAGAGGTTCCTTCCTCTCTCCTTGTATTTAGCAGCGCTCTCTTCGGGAACGGTGGTTATAACCGCGACCCATGGAGCTTCAAGTATATGTTCTTGTTTGAATGATGCGTTATAAAGATCCTTTTTAACTTCATTTTTCTTTGTTACATACACCCTCCATGGTTGCATATTACCAGCGTTAGGTGCAAATCTTGCGACTTCAAATATCTTCTCTATGATTTCTTTTGGCACTGGTTTAGACGAAAATTTTCTGATGCTTCTTCTTTCGAGGAGTATCCAGACTGGGTTGTCCTTTATTATCAGCATTCTTAGATTTTCGACAGCCTCAAATTTTACAGTGACGTCAGGAAGGATAGAAGCTAGGCAGCCTTGCTTTAATGTTTCTTCTTTATTTTCAAAGAAAGCTTTTGCTGATCCTTTCAGAATCGCTACATGAATTTGAAAATCCCATTTTTCTATAATGAAACTTTCTCCTTCTTTAAGGTTTAACATGAATAAATTTGAGCTTTTTTTATGAACCTCTCTTAAATCGACATCGAACTCGGATAGCTTTGTCAGTTTATCAAAAGAAATCTTTTGCATACTAATCCCTCCAATCTGTTTTGATAAAGATTATACGAATTGACGAATTATACACAAAATTTTTTGCCTATATTAAAAATAGAAGGCCCCATTTGGGACCTTCCTTCGATTAATGTTTTCATCAAAAAGCAAGTCCTCCATGAACCTCTATAACCGTTGAGGTTATATAAGACGCAAGATCGGATGCTAAGAAAACAACGACATTTGCCACTTCATCAGGCTGTCCGAATCTTCCAAGAGGAATGCTTTCAAGGGCGAGTTTCTTTAGGTTTTCTGGAATGTTTTCTGTCATTGGCGTCTCAATAAAGCCCGGAGCAATTGCAACTGCCCTTATTCCTCTCTTTCCAACTTCTTTTGCCAAGGACTTTGTAAAACCTATTATTCCAGCCTTTGAAGCGGCGTAATTAGCCTGCCCTGCGTTGCCGTAAAGTCCAACGACCGATGAGATGTTTATAACAACACCGCTTCTTTGTTTCATCATGTATGTAAGGGCAGCTTTTGTGTAGTTGAAAACGCCTCCGAGATTTACATCTATAACCTTTTGCCACTTTTCTTTGTCCATTCTTGCAAGAAGGGTATCTTGAGTTATTCCAGCATTATTCACAAGAATGTCTATTCTTCCAAATTCCTCGTAAACTTCTCTTACAACCTGCAGGGCTCTTTCATACTCAGAGACATCAGCGACCTTGTAATGAAAGTTTTCTCCCAACCACTCCTTTACACTTTGAAGTTTATCCTCGCTCCTTGCAACTCCTATGACGGTGGCTCCTGCTTCTATCATTTTTTTAGCTATCGCCCTTCCTATACCACTTGAAGCACCAGTGACGATAGCCACCTTATTATCAAGCATTTTCCATCACCACCACTTCACTAAAGTGTTTCACTTTAACCTTATTTCTCTTTCCAAGCCCCTTAAGAACATCCTTTGGACCGATTTCGTACATCTCTTTAACGTTCATTCCTTTCATCGTTTCCATCGTTTGCATCCATCTTACAGGGCCGGTGATTTGAGCAATTAAGTTCCTTTTAATCTCTTCTGGATCTGTAGTTGGCTTTGCCGTTATGTTCATGACTACTGGGCAGCACGGCTCTTTGAACTTTATCTGACGCACTTCCTCTTCCATCTTCTCCTCTGCGTATTTTAAGTAAGGTGTGTGAAAGGGCCCTGAAACCTTTAGCTCTACAACCTTTTTAGCTCCTGCTTCTTTACACTTTTCCATAGCCTCGTAGACAGCGTCCTTAAGACCACTTATCACTATCTGGACGGGTGCGTTGTAATTCGCCATATAGACGCCTTCAATGGAATTTACTATTTCTTCTATTTTTTCAAGATCAAGTCCTATAATCGCAGCCATAGTGCCCTTGCCCGGCTCTAAAGCCTGTGATATGTATTCTCCCCTTTTCCTTACGAGGTATATTCCTGTTTCAAAGTCGTACACACCTGCCGCCGCCAAGGCGGTATACTCGCCAAGGGAATGGCCTGCCAAAACTTGCGGAGTTATACCTCTTTTTTTCATCTCCTCAAAGGCTATGTAGCTTGCAAGGAATATTGCAGGCTGGGCGTTTTCTGTAAGCGTGAGAGTTTGCTCGTCACCATTCATTATTTCATACATGTCGAATCCTAAGACTTCGTTTGCCCGCTGGTAAAGCTTCTCTGCACTTTCGTATTTAGCAAAATCTTCTCCCATACCAGAGTATTGTGATCCCTGCCCGGGAAAAAGAAAGGCTATCATTATTTTTCACCCCCCAAGCCATGTGCCTTTTTCCTCACATATATGATTTAGCGTTTCTTCAAACTCTCTCATTATATCCGCTATAACTTCTTTTACAGGTTTTATATCGTTCACAAGCCCTGCGCTTTGTCCCGCCATGAAAGAGCCGCTTTTTACATCTCCTTCAAGAACCGCGCGTCTTAAGCTTCCAAGAAGAAGCCGCTCTGCCTCTTCAAAGTCTTTTGTTTCTATCTCAACGATCTTTTTTGCAAAGGGAGTTTTTATAACTCTTGCAGGATGGCCAAGTTTCGCACCAGTTACCACCGTGTCCCTTATTGAAGCTTTAACTATTCTTTTCTTGTACTCCTCATGAACCTCTGCTTCCTCTGTTGCAACAAATCTTGTTCCCATCTGAACCCCCTCTGCTCCAAGAGCAAAAGCGGCAGCCATACTCCTACCGTCAGCTATCCCTCCAGCTGCGATAACGGGGATTTTTACACTCCTTGCAACCTTGTTTACAAGAACGATGGTTGTTACCTCACCGATGTGTCCACCACTTTCCATTCCTTCTGCTATAACGGCATCAGCACCTGACCTCTCAACAAGTTTTGCCAAAGAATCTGATGCCACAACGGGAATAACCTTAATTCCATGTTCCTTAAGCTCTGGGATGTACTTTGCGGGATTTCCAGCGCCAAATGTTATGGCAGAAGCTCCTTCTTCTATCGCAACTTTTACGAGATCGTCAGTGTATGGATTAAGAAGGAGGATATTGACGCCTATCGGTTTTGAAGTAAGCTTTTTTGCTTTTTTAATTTCTTCCCTTAATATATCCGGCGTCATGGAACCAGAGCCAATAATTCCAAGTGCTCCAGCTTCTGACACAGCAGCAGCTAACTTTGCCGTTCCTGCCCATGCCATTCCACCCATTATTATCGGATACTCTATATTTAAAAGTTCCGTCACTTTTGTTTTCACTTTTTCACCCCCAAAAGTAGTGTTGCCTTTGCTACGGTCTTTCCGTCAACTTTTGCTACCGCGTCAACTTTCACGACGGTTCCCTTATTTTGAACAACCTTTACTTCATAAACCAACTTGTCTCCCGGCCGAACTTCCTTTTTGAACCTTGCGTTATCGATTCCAAGAAAGAGCGGGATGGCATCGCCGGCGTCTTTCAAAAGCAAAAGGCCGGCGGTCTGCGCCAGCCCTTCGATTATAAGTACTCCGGGGTATATGGGGTAGTTCGGGAAATGCCCGCCAAATACGGGATCGGATATAGAGATGTTTTTGAACGCGACTATGTAATCTTCTCCAACCTCTTCAACACCATCTACAAGAAGAAACGGTTGCCTGTGTGGTAGTATTTTCATTATCTCGTCTATGTTCATCCTTCGTACCTCCCGACGACCAAGGAAGCGTTATGCCCGCCAAATCCAAAGGCGTTTTTAATAAAGTTTCTTATCTTCCATTCTTCTGATTCTTTTCCTGGGTAGCCAACACCTTCCATTTCATCATCGGGATCGTCAAGATTCGGCATTCCATGGACAAAACCTTCCTGCATCATCAAAATGGCTGCAACAAGCTCTGCTGCTCCCGCAGCTCCAAGAAGGTGTCCAAAGAGGGTTTTTGAAGCTATCACTTTTATGTCCTTAGCCCTTTCTCCAAGTAGTTTCTTTATTGCCTTTAGCTCTGCAGCGTCTCCCGCCGGTGTTGAGGTTGCATGGGCCGACACAAGGTCTATTTCCTCTGGAGAAAGTCCTGACATATCAAGAGCTTGTTTCATACATGCAGCTGCCCCTTCCCCTTCTGGATGGGGAGCACTGAAGTGGTAGGCATCATCGTTCATACCAAAGCCTTTAATCTCCGCTATTATGTTTGCACCTCTTTCCTTTGCTACTTCTTCAGCTTCTATTACAAAAACAGCGCCGCCTTCTCCCATAACGAATCCATCTCTTGCCTTGTCAAAAGGTCTTGAAGCTTTCTTTGGTTCATCGTTTCTCGTTGAAAGAGCCCTCATTGATGCAAAACCAGCTATTGGAAGATGAGCAATTGTCGCCTCAGACCCTCCAACTATTGCAACATCAGCGTATCCATGCTTTATAAGCATTGCTCCAAGTGCAACTGAATGAAGGGACGTTGCACAAGCGCTAACCGGCGCAAAATTAATCCCTTTAATCCCATATTCCATTGCAATAACACCAGAGGCCATGTTTATAAGAAGTTTGGGAATCATGAAAGGACTGACCCGCGACGGTCCCTTTGTTTCAAGGACTGTATCTTCCGCCTTTAAAGTTAGATATCCCCCCATACCAGAGCCTATCAAAACAGCTGTCTTTTCCCCGTATTTTTCAAAATCGATCCCTGACTGTTCTATTGCTTCCTTTGCTGCAACAAGTGCAAATTGTGAATATCTATCAAGTCTTTTTGCAAGCTTTCTGTCAATGTAGTCCTGAGCTTTGAAGTTTTTAACCTCTGCAGCTATTTGAACAGGAAGAGAAGATGGATCAAAAGAGGTTATTTTATCAACCCCTATTTTTGTCTCCTTTAAAGCCTCCGAGAATTCCTTTTTACCGATCCCGATTGGCGAAACTACCCCCATACCTGTTATTACTACTCTTCTACCCAAAAATACCACCTCCTTGAGTTTGGATTATAGAATTAAAATTTAAAGTTAGTCAAATTTAAAGTAAATGAATGCAAAAGATTATTAGATATATCTAACATAATTGATAATAAAATAAGTAAGAGATTTATTCCTCTTCCTCAATCATCTTTTCCCAGATGTCAAAAATTTTTTTGGCTAAATCGTAATCTAAAACTTCATCTAAATATGTATCTTCTCCTTCCTTTATCTCTTCAAAGATGTGTATCTCCCCTTCATCTACAATTAGTTCTTGCTTGTCATCTAAGAAAACTTCCTGACAAACTTTGTAGGTTTTACCATCGTGCTCTATGGTTCCAACTTCTTTGTAAAATATTTCGTTTCCGTCATCATCAAGGATAGAAAAAATTTCCACCTCAACAAGTTCATGTTCATGATCGTGCTCTTCACCATTCACATGCACATGAAAGTGAAAATCACTCACAATTCCACCCCACTATTTTCTCAAATGCTATTGATGAGAAGTCCAAGCCTATGGTTGATAATTTTACCCTACCATCCTCGATTGAGAAGAGCTCATCACCTGAGATGTACATTAAAAATCCTTCCAAAAGATTTGAAAATCGTTTTTCTAAGTCCTTTATTGAAAGCCCCTCTATCAATCTAAGTCCCATAAAAAGTGTTTCTTTGAACTCTTCACAATCTGTGTTGTGATTTTCGTAAGATAAAGCAAAAGGGTTTTCAATGTACTCTTTTATGTTCAGTGTTTTTACATATCTGTAGTTTCCTACATGACCTCCTGCTGATGCTCCAAAACCGATGTAATCTTTGCTGAGCCAATACGAAAGATTGTGAAGAGATCTTTTTCCTTCTTTTGCAAAGTTTGAAATTTCATACCTTTCAAATCCCAAACCTTTCAAGCCCTCCATCATAAAATCGAACATTTCTGCCATCTCATCGTCTGATGGAAGGCGAATCTTCCCTCTTTTAAGCAGCGAAAAAAGTGGCGTTTCTTTGTGAACTTCAAGCATGTATACAGAGACATGATCGGGGTTTACCTTCTCAATCAGCTTTAAATTTTCTTTCACAGTTTTCATTGAACTTTTTGGAAGGCCTACAATGAAATCAAGATTCAAATTATCAAAAGATTTCCTTAAAAGGGAAGCAGCTCTTTGTGCTTGTGCAGCATCATGAATTCTTCCAGATATATTTAAAACAACATCATCCATCGCTTGAACGCCAAGACTTGCTCTGTTTACACCTATAGATCTATAGAAACTGATCTTGTTTTTATCGGTAGATTCCGGGTTAAGCTCTATCGTTATTTCTTCGGGATTAAAAGCTTTTGATGTTTTAGCTACGGTGTTTAAAGTTTTTTCTATGTATCTTTCATCCACATAAGATGGGGTTCCTCCACCAAAATATACGGTTTTAACCACCGAACTTTTGAGAATATCGCTGCTCTCTATGTCCCTCGTTAGAGATTGGAAATATTCTTTTTCTATTGACTTGCCAGCAATCGATAAAAAATCACAATATATGCATTTTTTTTCGCAAAAAGGGATATGAATATATACATAAACCTCATTCATGAATGGATATAAGTAACCTCCCACTCTGGTAAAGGAAAGAAACTTCCGCCATTTTGAAATGCCATTTTACAAACAGTTGCGGGTAGATTCCGCCCTTATCAAAAGACATACCGGCAAAACTGATATATTTCGATCTGTTTAGAAAATATCCAAATCCAAAAGAAACTCCTTTTCCAAATCCAGCGCCAAATATTCCAGAATATTCTTTGTTCATATCACCCAAGCCCACTATATAGCCTGTAGCTGTTTTGAAATATCCAATATATACATTTTTGTACCCGTATAAATTGTAGGAAAATCCGAAGTTATTCATAGATAGCGATGCGGAAAGCATGGAAAGTCCCAAAAGTTTTACATATTGATAACCCTCTTTTACAAAGATGGGTTTTTTAGACACAGAAAAATACATATAACTTTCGGATTTATACGGAAGAATGCTTGTTTTTTTATAAACAGCTAACATAGCCGGACTCTGCCAGAAAAAGATATTAAAGACTGCTTTTTCATCACCGGTTTTCATTTTCATCTTAATTGTTCTCATAAATACCTTCTTTTCTATAGTGGTAATGAGATCTTTTTTGTAGTCAATTAAATTCAAACCTACAAGATATTGGCTGTTGTCAACGGAAAAGGATAGATGATAAACCGTGAGTGATAAGTTAAAACCATCATTTGTAATCAGCGTTACATGTGAAGAAAACACAAAAATTGATGCAAAGATGATCAAAATCGTCACAATTTTTTCAACCATTCTTTATCATCCCCCGTAAAGAGATTTTGTGCACATTCTATTTTACCGCAAAATAAAATCCCCCTTACGGGGGATTTGGCGGAGGCGGTGGGACTCGAACCCACACGGGGCTTGCGCCCCATCGGCTTTCAAGGCCGACGCCTTAGCCAATTAGGCTACGCCTCCGAGTAATGTATTGTATCATTTTATTCCAAGTGCGCAATATTTTAGTCACGTTGAATAGTTTAAACTATATCGTGACACTTTTGATATTTATATTTACACCCTCTGGTACGACTGTGAAAAGCTGCCATTCACCAGAAAATTTTTCATTGTACAAATCTTTGAGCTCATCGAGGGTTATACTCTTTATTTCCTCTTCGACTTCCGATGGTTCTTTGACCTCACATCCGGAAGAAAGTCTATCGACTATATATCCTAAAACACCTGCGGGACTTTCAAGAGAAAGGATCATCTTTCCAAGAGACCTTTGTATTCCATAGTCTATGTATTCTTCAACTTTAAAATTCTTCATAGCATCGACGATAGCGTTTAACGTTTTGTCAAAAAGCTCTGGAGATGTGGAAAAATATATACCAAATATGCCTTTTCCCCTTAAGGAAAGGGCCGTTGATCCTATATCGTACACCGTCCCAAGTTTTTCCCTTATTTCTTCAAACAGATATGAGCTCATGCCACTTCCAAGCATCGTGTTCATGATCAGGTATTTTGTATAATCTTTACTTCTTTTACCAACACCTTCTTTTACTAAAAAAGCATGTATATGCTGCAAACTCTTCATTTCATGAAAGATAGCCTTTTCATTTTTCTTGAAATTGGGTTCTGGCGGATCTTCTATATCACCATCTCTTGGAAATTTCTCTAAATCTTTTAGAACTTTTTCAACTTCCTTTGTGTCTCCGACTACAGCAACTTTTATCCTACTTGAAACATACTTTGAATCATGGTACCTCTTCAAATCATTTGCTGTTAGAGATTTAAGTGTTTCC
>JAMOOR010000209.1 GCA_027065235.1 Thermotogaceae bacterium
AGGGAATGGAAGACGTCTCCCGTGAGGCATTCGGAGTGGATTCTGACGGGAACTTCGGTGAGATCGTCCCCTTTGACGAGGACGATTATCTCCCCCAAAGGTGTTTGATAGCCCATCGCTTTGAAGGTTCCGTAAAATTTCGTCGGAAGGGTCGCCTCGACAACCCTCTTGACGAACTTGCCTTCCCTAAGTTTGGCGGATATTATATCCTTGATCGAGAGGAATTTGAATCCGTTATCCTCCGCAAATTTTCTTGCGTAATCCACGTCGGCGAACTCCCCTTCCTGATTCATAAGGTATCCGTAAACTGCGAGGGGTTTCGCCCCCATCATTCTTGAGAAGTCTATGGAAGCCTCTCCGAAGAAAGGTCGTTCGAGAACTCCACCCTCTTTCACCTCTTCAACGAATATGCTACCCGGATAAACGATCTCAGACAATTTTATCTCTTTATTTACGATCTTTTTTATGAATTCCGCTTTTTTCGACGCCCCACCGTTCCTCTTGTAATCTATCGGGATGTATTTTCCGTCAAAAAATCTGAAACTGTTGAGATTTAATTGAACGATGTCCTTCCAAGGAATCGCAAGCCTAATCCTGTCGCAGTTCTTCATGAGCAGGTTTATCCTCTCCGAATCGACGAATTCGGCTGGAAATGTGATGATCGATCGCTCGTTGTTGTGTATAACTCCGATCATGGGTGGAAGTTTACCGTAGGGTATATAATTTTTGAGATATTTCTCATCTCTTACAAAAATCGAAGGCTCGACGTAGTTCCTTAATTCTTGGATGATTGTTCGACAACACGTCATCAAGAAGTCTTTCAAATTTGTCTAAGCTTGCGTTGATAATAGCATGGAATTTACTGGGATTTCTTGGTTCAGAAATTGAAAATTATCGAGATTTTGTTTTTGTTACAAACTCTTCAACTTCTCTTTTACCCTTTATGTAATCTGGATATAGATTTCTAACAATTTCCCAGAATTTTTCAGTATGCCTCTTCACAATTAAATGAGCGAGTTCATGAGCTACTATGTACTTTAAAGCTTCATCTGATAGCTTTTCAACTTTTTTGCTAAAATAAATCCGATTTCCTTTAACAAGAGCCAAATCGTCGATGTCGAGAATGTCCACGACTATATTACCTACTATTTCCTTGTTTTCTCCATCAACAAGCTCTTTGATTATTCTTTCTACCCTTTTCAGAGCTTTTTCTTTATCCATACTCCTCCTCCAGATTCGTAAATATCTTCTTCTCAATTTCATCGAGGTTTTCGAGATATCCGAAAGCATTTATCAAGTTTTCACGAATAATCCTTCTAATTCTTTTTCTTCTGCTATCCCTCAGAAAATTCTCCTTTTTCAGTAGATTTTGCTTTTCAAGAGCTTTCATGATATTTTTTGATACCTCCAGAGCTTTTTCATTTTCCCCCAAGTTCTTTATTACTTCGAAGATTGGATATATTTTTCCAACTCGTTCTTTTTCCCTTTCTCTTGTTTCAATTCTTCTCTTCAAATCTTTAAGCCTTTCTATTACTTCTTTCGTCACAGCTTTCTTCATCTTCAACTCTCTGTAAACTTCCTCTACCTCTTTTCGTATGCTAACGTAGAAATCTCCTTTCTTCCCGTAAACACTTTTAGAGATTTCTGATATAATCCTTATAGCGTTTATGGGATCTTTGCTTTTCTCAAGTTTCTCAAGCTCCTCGCTTATCTCAGTTTCTCCAATTTTCTCGATCTTATCAACGCCGATAGTCTTTTGAATAAGCTCATAAGTCTTCTTTGCCATTTTTTCTATTTCATCAAGCCTTAAACCCCTTTTCCTA
>JAMOOR010000210.1 GCA_027065235.1 Thermotogaceae bacterium
ATCAATTATGGAAAGAGCTGCCGAAAATGGTGTAGATAGACTTTTAATGAAACCCGTTGATCTACCACTTCTTTTGTCAGAGTTGGTAGCAATAGAAAAGTTTAAGAAATTTCATATAGGAAAAGGAAAGGTTTATTCCAAAGATAAGAAAAAGATAGAGGAGTTGTTGTTATCCACAAGAACATTGGCTGAGGAAAACAGGCATCTTTCTATGGAACTTATTCAGCTTGTCTATACCTTATCTGAGTACAGAGATGATGAAACTCATGCGCATACAACAAGAGTAGGGTGGATTTCCGGAAAAATAGCTTCAAAGTTAGGAATGGATGAAGAAGAAGCTTTAGTAATCCAATTGGCAGCTCCAATGCACGACATTGGAAAAATAGGAATACCGGATTCAATACTTTTAAAACCAGATCGCCTTACTGAAGAGGAGTTTGAAAAAATGAAAGAACATACTTTAATGGGATATGAGATATTAAAGGATTCCTCATCAAAAATTCTTAAAAAAGCTGCTATCATTTCTTTAACTCATCATGAAAGATGGGATGGAAGCGGTTATCCTAAAGGTCTAAAAGGTAATAAAATACCAATGGAAGGTCTTATAGTAGCTGTTGCCGATAGCTTTGATGCTATGGTATGTAAGAGGGTGTATAAAGAACCTATGCCTTTTGAGAAAGCCTTTGAGGAAATTAAAAGTCTTTCTGGAGAATGGTATTCTCCAGATGTTGTTAAGGCTTTCGTCGATTTGGAAGATGAAATATGTGAATATTACATAAAAGCGTGTAAGGAACAAGACAAATGAAGGCTTGGTAAGGAAAGGCTCATTAGCGTGATTGGACGAAATTAAGATTAAAGATTAAAATAAGTTTATGCGAGGAGGTAGAATGCTATGGACGAGAAAAAGTATCTTGATTTAATTATTAAATTCAGAAGGGATCTTCACAAAATACCAGAGGTAGGGCTTGAGCTTCCAAAAACTGTTGATTATATATGGAAAACACTGGAGAGCTTTGGACTTAAGCCAAAAAAAGTTGGATACGGTGTTGCAGTCGATTTTGGACAGCCTCCATATGTGGCTATAAGGGCGGATATGGATGCCCTTCCAGTAACGGAAGAGAATGATGTTCCCTACAAGAGCACCCATGAAGGGAAAATGCACGCTTGTGGTCATGATGCTCACAGTGCTGTCCTTTTGGGACTTGCAAAGTATCTGTCGGAAAATCCTCCAAAAGGTGGCGTTAGACTTTTCTTCCAGCCCGGTGAAGAAGGCTACTTCGGAGCCGTTAACATGATAGAACATGGAATAATGGACGATGTTGAGCTTGTTCTTGGCGAGCATGTAGTGAATGTGACTCAGCTTCCTCCAGGAACCGTTATAACGAGGAAAGGGCAGTTCATGGCCGCAGCTGACGAGTTCTATGTTACATTCATAGGAAAAGGTGGACATGGTTCCACACCTCATGAAACCCGTGATCCTATTGTTGCGGCAGCAACTTTTGTCAATTCGGCGTATGTGTTCAGGGCAAGGGGAGTTCCACAGACCCACCCTGCGGTTATAACTATAGGGACCGTTACTTCAGGTACAACTTTCAATGTGATACCGGAAAGGGCCACACTTGCAGGAACCATAAGGACCATATTCGAAGAAGACAGAAAGCTCATTCCCCAAAAACTTGAAGAAATAGCGAAAGCCACTGCACAGATGTTCGATATGAAAGTTGACTTTGAGTACAAACCGGGTTATGACATCTTGGTAAATACACCGGAAGTTGTTGACGAGTTAAAAGAAGTTGTTGGGTCTCTTA
>JAMOOR010000211.1 GCA_027065235.1 Thermotogaceae bacterium
TAAGTTGGTACCTGCTGATGTTTACCCAGATGAGATAAGAAGAATGGATGTCAGAGACTTTAGAAACGCAAGAATTGTACCGAGTTCTATACATGGAGTTTTGGCTCCAGAAGCATTCTTGAGCGAGTATCAAGATATTCTTATAAACTTCCTTTACAGTCCAAATGTTGACAGGGTGTTGAGACAAATAAACGACGCAATGGAATTCTACAATGTGAAGGAGAATAGCGAGTGGTACTGGGCAACTAAGTGACAAAAAAGGGCGGGAGAATCCCGCCCCTATCCCTGCATACAAAAGCATAGGAGGAAAAAGAGAATGCGCGTGAAGCCATATACGCTATTTGTTTTTTTGTTACCCGGATTTACCATCGTAGGTGTCCTTTATTACATGCTTATTTGGACTGGAGTCGTATCCACTACAGATTGGATAGGAATGGCTCCTGTATGGAAATTCGCTGGCTTTAAAAATTATATCGTGCTTTTTCACAGTCCGAGGTTTTGGACGAACTTGAAAAACAATATGATATGGCTTGTAGTGTTTGTAGTTCCAACGGGTTTCATCGGTATGATACTCGCCTATATGTTAGATGGACTGCCAAGGCTGTCAAAATTCGTGCGACCTATTTTCTTTTATCCTCTGGTTATCGCTCCCGTTGTAACTGCAACACTTTGGGCGTGGATATTTGAGCCACAAAATGGGGTCCTTAATAATTTGCTGTCGTTAATGCACCTTGACTTTTTAAAAGCAGGCTGGATAGCCGATCCGAAAATAGCTATATACTGCATGATAGTCGCAGGAATTTGGCAGAACTTCGGGTTTGCGCTTGTACTTTACACAGCAGCCATAGGGGAGATACCAAGGGATCATATAGATGCCGCAAAAGTTGACGGAGCTACATCTACCCAGATATTTTTCCACATTGTGATTCCTGAGATAAGCCACGCTACTATAGTAGTTTTTTCTTTGCTTGTTTTGTACACATTGAAAGTCTTTGACCTTGTATGGGTTATGACAGGTGGAGGGCCCGGTTACGCTACAGAAGTTCTACCTTATTTCATGTATAGGGTTACATTCCGACAATTGATGGTGGGAGAAGGTGCAGCGATAGCGATGATCATATTGCTTATGTCTTTTGTGGTCCTGGTACCAATTTCTAAGTGGATGATGGAGAGGTGGGCAAGGTGAAAAGAGCAATTGGAATTACCATAATTTTGATATTGGCTGCTATATGGCTTCTTCCAATATATGTGATGTTTTCAGCCTCGTTTAAAAGCTTGGAAGAAATAGGGGCGGGGAATTATCTTCTGCCACCTACAAAGTTTCTTACAAGTAACTGGGTAACCGCCTTTCAAACGATGAAAATACCCTTAAAGAATAGTTTGTTGGTAAGTATCCCAGCCACATTGATAGCGGTTTTTATAGGTTCATGGTCAGGATACGCTCTTGCTATGTTCAAGTTTCCTGGAAAAGACAAAATATTTTTTCCTGTGGCTATAGTTACATTTCTTCCATACCAGATCTTCCTCATACCGTTGACCCGGCTTATAGTGGATTTGGGGCTTTTTAACACCCTCTCCGGAATGATACTGGCTTATGTTATCCTCAACACCCCGATGGCTATGCTGATAACTTCCTTGTTCTTTCAAACAATTCCTAAGGAGATTCACGAGGCAGCAGCTTTAGATGGATGTGGTCCCATGATGTTTTACTTCAGAATGCTTATTCCGCTCTCTTTGGCTGGAATAACTTCAGCAGCTGTTCTTACATTCACAAATATATGGAACGAGTTCATAATAGCCCTTT
>JAMOOR010000212.1 GCA_027065235.1 Thermotogaceae bacterium
TCTATAGGCTACCCTTTTTGCCATCCATCTTCCCGTTTCATCGAGTTCGAGATCTATTCTTCCTTGCCATCTTTTTTCTGTGTTGTATTTTGTATTAGCGTGCCTTACAACAAATATTTTTTTCAACTTCTTTCCCTCCTCACTTTAGATAAGAGAACCGCTACGAATGTTCCAAAAAGGCATCCAGTTAAGCTGAAAAAAAGATCATAAACGTTGGCAAGTCTATGGGGCACGAACTTTTGCAGGTATTCAAAAATGGAAGCAGCGACGCTTGTATAAGCTAAAGAGTAATTTCCTATGAAAGTATAGAGCAAAATACTTGAACCAGCGTAAAACGCAAAATGAGCAAATTTATCCCAACCATTTTGTAATGTTATATTGGGATTGAGACTTAAATATGCACTTGTTGCAAGAAAAATTATTACTAATGATATTTTCAAAGCGGTTATTTTCAAAAATAATCACCCAGCAGTTTATTATATGCCATGATATACTTTTTTTCAGTATGAATGTTATCAAGTACAGGCTAAGAGGTAGGAGAACGGAAAGCTTAATTGAAATGGCGCAAGCAGGCCTCAAAGAGGCTCTAGATATCATTGTGGAAAGATATTACCCCATGGTCGTTAAGATATCCTCTAATTACTATGCACCATGGGCAGAAAACTCAGATATTGTCCAAAGTGGTCTTGTTGGGCTTATAAAAGCTGTTTACTACTACAATCCCGGAAAGAGCAAGTTTTCTACCTTTGCGTGGAGAAGCATAGATTCTGAGATAAAATCCTTCCTTACCTATCTAAACAGAAAGAAAAATCAGATATTGTCTGATGCCATGAGTGTTGATGGTCTTTCAACATCTGGAGAGGATGAGGAAGCTGGATACGCCTTTGGAACGGAAGAGGGAGTCTCAAGGAGCGCCCTCATATGGTATATAATGGAAAATGTTATAGAAGAATTGAAGGATGTGGAGAAGGAGATATTCTCGATGTGGCTCAATGGATATTCCTATTCCGATATATCGGAAAACTTGGATGTAACAAATAAAAAGGTGGATAACACCATACAAAAAGTAAAAAGGATTCTTAGAAAAAAACTTGGCAATGCTTCTGATGTGGTTTTGAGGGAGTTGATCAAATGAGAAGATATAAATCTTCAGATAGCAAAGCTACGCTTCTACTCTCGCTTTTGATCGTAGCGCTATTTTTTTCGATAACGATATCGGTTATTTCCTTTTATAAACTTTATACATGTACGAAAGGACTTGATTCTTTAAAGAAGGAACTCAGCAAAACAAAGAGTGAATTATCAAAAAGAATTGGTAGGGTAGAGGACCTTGTTGGCCCAAATTCTCCCTTGGATAGGTATATAAACGATTTCCATTATGTTAAAAACGTTCTATCTGACCTGAAAAACTTTGAAAAAATCATATCAGAACTTGACGATAACCCAAGGTCTGGCTATTTCAAAGTTTTGGTTGTTGGCGCTCAAAAGGTTTGGTTCGAAGTTGAAGGAAATGGAAAGAAGCTCTTTGCAGGTGAGCTCTTTCCAGGGATATCGCCCTACAAGTTTTATTACTTCAAAGCTCCTGATGCGATGCTCGATTACATTATAAAAGTGCCACCAAGTGCTTCAATCACTGTCGGAAAACCTGATAGAGTTTTCTTGATATTTTTTGGAGTGGGAACTTCCGCGGAGCGTCCAGTAAAGATTGTGAAGCTTTCAAAAACAAGGTATGTGAATATAGAAAAAAGCTTCAATCTCTACATACCAAAATAAAAAATGCCCCTTCTCGGGGCT
>JAMOOR010000213.1 GCA_027065235.1 Thermotogaceae bacterium
GAGAGATGGCGTAGTTGCGGTTATAAGTGGTTCCTACAGTTCTCCGACAAGAGCCGCAGCTGCTATTTATCAGAGGCTTAGAACACCTCTCATTTCAGCTTACGCTGTCCACCCAGATATAACAAAAGCCGGCGATTATGTATTTAGAGTTGGTACACTGGCAACAGTTCAAGGAAGAGCTGGGGCTCACCTTGCGGTGGAAAAACTCAAAGCAAAGAAGATAGCTCTTCTTGTAATGGATAACGATTTTGGTATGTCCCTTGCAAAGGCTTTCAAATCAGAAGCGCAAAAGCTTGGAGCGAAGATAGTATTCGAAGAAAAATTCTCCGTAGGAGAAAAAGATTTCAGAACCATCCTTGAAAAACTCAAAAAGACAGAGCCGGATGTTATATACGCCACTGGGTATTACTTCAACGCATCCAAGATTGTCACTCAGGCAAAGGAATTGGGTATTTATCAGACTATAATAGGTCAAGAAGGATATGATTCTCCACTCTTCATATCCCTTTCCAAGAATCATGCAGCCAATGGAACCGTTATAACAACCGACCTTGACAGAGACAGTGAAAGGGAAATCGTTCAGTGGTTTATAAAAGAATATGAAAAAGAATACGGAAGAGCCGCTGATATGGTTGCAGCTTCTGCATTTGACTCAGTTATGATAATCGCAAAGGCAATAGAAATAGCAGGAAAAGCTTCAAGGAGCGCTATAAAAGATGCTCTCCCGAAGGTATCCGGACTTGAAGCTGTGACAGGCTTTAAACACTTCACAAAAGATAGAGAAGCTGTTAGAGAAGTTGTATGTCAAGTTATACTCGCTGATAGGTTCCATAGGCTTTGCAAGATAGACGATCCTTCTGTTGTAACTCCTGGAAAATAATTTCCGTATTCTAATTTAATTCGGGGGCTTTCGCCCCCATTAACTTTATCCCGTTCATAAGAGGTGATAAGCTTTGCAGAATGTTATAAATGCACTTATCCTTGGTGGAATCTATGTTCTTATCTCGGTTGGGCTTACGATGATATACGGGATCTTAAGAATTCTTCATATAGCCCATGCAGGAATCTATACTCTTGGAGCTTTTCTTGGACTTAGCTTTTACATAGCAACGGGTAATTTCTGGCTTTCTCTTGTGCTTTCTGTTGTACTGACAGGTTTTGCGGGGGTATTGGTTTATAAATATATATACAAAAAAGTTCTTGACAAGGAAAAGATAGTGGCACTTGTCATAAGCATAGGTATGTTCACCGCTATGCAAGATCTTTATAGGCTTATATGGGGGCCTTATAAAAAACCATTCGCTCTTGATCTTGGAATAAACGATATAAGAACCAAATACTTTGTCTTAACGCAACACCAACTCTTAATATTGATAATAACTGGTGTTGTGCTTTTAACCCTTTACTTCTTAATGAACTACACAAAACTTGGAAAGGCGATGAAAGCCTGTGCCGACGACCTTGAAATAGCAGCAGCTATGGGGATAAATGTAGAGTATGTTATATCCTTTGCCTTCTTCTTTGGCTCAGCTCTTGCTGCCCTCGCTGGAATATTAATAGGAGTTTATGAAAACAACGTATATCCAACAATGGGAGACGAGGTTTCTTACAAGGCCTTTGTTGTTATAGTTCTTGGCGGATTTGGAAGTTTAACGGGTGCAATAACCGCCGGTTTTCTTCTTGCCTTTGCAGAAACATTCTTAGTTGCATGGAAAGGATTCATCCTTCCAAGAGATGCCATTGCATTCCTCTTGATGATACTTATTCTAATATTCAAACCTGAGGGACTTTTTA
>JAMOOR010000214.1 GCA_027065235.1 Thermotogaceae bacterium
AAACAAAAGAGTTCCTTATAATCTGGACAACAACACCCTGGACCCTGCCATTCAACTTAGCAGTTATGGTCCACCCTGAATTTGACTATGTAAAGGTAAAAGTTAGAGATGAGCATTGGATTATTGCAAAGGAGCTTGTGGAGGATTTCTTTGAATTAATAGGCAAAGAATACGACCTTGAAGAAGAATTTAAAGGAAAAGACCTTGACGGCGTGCATTACAAACCTCCATTCTATGATGAAGTTCCACAACTTAAAGAGATAGAAAAAGAGAACAAAAGAGCGTTCTCAGTGATAATGTCAAAGGAATATGTTGACCTCGAAGCAGGTTCCGGATTAGTGCATGCAGCTCCGGGATGCGGACCAGAGGACTATGAGGTATGCAGTAAATATGGCCTACCTGCATTTAATCTTGTTGATGAAGAAGGTCAATTCCCAAAAGAAATGCCCGCCTTCCACGGGTTGAAAGCAAAACAGGATGATGATAAGTTCATAATGCTCCTGAGAGGAAAAGGACTTCTTGTCGCTGAGAAACCAATAACTCACGATTACGCTCACTGCTGGAGGTGCAAAAGTCCTGTTATCTTCAGAGCCACGAAGCAGTGGTTCCTGGCTGTTGGAAGTTTAAAAGAAGAGATGCGCGAAGCCAATAAACAAATCAAGTGGGTTCCTGAATGGGCGGGCAGCAAGTGGTTTGACTCATGGCTGTCAAACCTTCAGGATTGGTGCATATCAAGACAGAGGTTTTGGGGAATTCCCCTGCCAATATGGAAATGCGATAAGTGTGGCGAAGTGAAAGTTATTGGATCAAAAGAAGAACTTGAAAAGCTCAGCGGAAGAAAAATTGATGACCTGCACAGGCCGTGGATAGATGAAGTAACAATTAAGTGTGATAAGTGCGGAGGCGAAATGCACAGAGTTCCAGATGTGCTTGATGTTTGGCTTGACTCAGGAGCGGCATCCTGGGCTACGCTTGGCTTCCCAAAAAACAAGGAATTGTTCAATGATATGTGGCCAGCTGACTTCATACTTGAAGGGAAGGATCAAATAAGAGGATGGTTTAACTCTCAGATGTGCCTTAGTTTTGTGAGCTTTGGAAAAGCTCCCTACAAAGCTGTGTATATGCACGGTCTGATCAATGATGCTCAAGGTAGAAAGATGTCCAAATCCCTACACAACATCATATCCCCCTATGAAGTTGTGGACAAATACGGAGCAGACGCTATGAGATTCTACATGATAGGGGGAGCCAACCCTGGATTAGACCTGAATTATAACTTTGATGATTTAAAAGAAAAATACAAGGTCCTTAACCAACTCTGGAATCTCCACATCTACCTAAAGAATGCAGTGGAGACATACGGAGCCAAAATAATGACCAGTGAAGAATTTGACTCAATGAGAAAAGATTTTGGTGTGGAGGAAAAATACATCCTCTCAAGGATGAACTCAACAATAAGAGATATGACAAAGGAATTTGACAACTATGAAATACAAGCAACACCCGAATTGCTGGGCTCATTAATCTCAGATTTGAGCAGAAAGTATGTTAAGATGACGAGGAACAAGATAAAGGAAAATCCAAATCTTGTGATTAACACACTCTTCAAAGTTCTGTTTGAGTCATTAAAGCTGGCAGCACCTATAACCCCCTTTGTCGCAGAGAGAATATACCAAAATATTAAGCCATTGTCCGATGAGCTTGACAAAGAGAGCATACACCTGTATGAATGGCCAGCTTTTGATGAGGTTCAAATAAACTCTGACTTAGAAGATGCGTTTAAGATATACGATG
>JAMOOR010000215.1 GCA_027065235.1 Thermotogaceae bacterium
ACTTTTTTCAGCTTTTTCAAGCTGTTCGATCTTGAACTTGAGATTTTCAAGCTTTAGAGCCTTAACAATATCAGGATTCGGATGTCCATATCCCGCTGTTTGATAATTGAAACTGAAACCAGCTTGGATGATCTTGCCATAAAGATTGACATAATGAACTATCGAAGCTATCAAATCCCTTGCCAATTGCTCAAGTTCCTTTTTTGGTAGCTTCGACTTCTCATAATAGACCGATGCTTCGAGCTTTGGATGATCAAATATGCTCTGAGCAGGTGAATGATATTTCTTGGGTCGATAGGTTTTAATGTGGATAATGTTCCCGTTCAAGTTTAACATCGCTCTTGAGAGAAAAATAACATCCTGTCCAGACTCAGCCTTTTGTCTCATCTCAGTTAAGGCAAAGCCAAACAACTTATAAAGCGTTGTTATGGCTTTTCTAACCTCATGCTCTTTGCTTTCATCGTATCTTATGAATTGCTCCGAATAGATCAGCCGTTTGGTTGCTCGTGATAAGTCGATCTTTCGATGCAGGATGCCAAGGAATTCTTTGATCTCGTCATCGGCTTGATCGGGATCACCCGTTATGATAACTTGAAAGATGCTCTTACCCTCAAGTTCGGATACTTCGATTACTGTTGGCTCAGCTTCAGTTTCTCGCCTATAAACGAATATTCCATTTTTGAAAATAATTTCTTTGGCATCGATGCTTTCAGCATGGAAAATCATCATCTTCTTGTCGTCAAAGAACCAATCCTCAAAGTCTCCACGTCGAGCCTTCCAAAAGAAGGCTTTAACGGTGTTATAAGGGTATGTGCTTTCAAAAACATAAATTACTCTGGAACGGTGCCAATTTACAACAACCGATGGCTTTTTTAAGTCAGAGAGACAACTACCTTTAGCCCCGCCCATTCTATCCCCTTATCAAAAATGCATGCAAATCCACATAAAACATTTTTCCAATTTCTACCGCAAGGAATTATGGGGAAAATGGCTGAGGATACGGTTAATTTACGGATTTCAAAAGAGGCTTATAAACTTTTAGTCGAGATCAAAAAACTCCTCGTGGAGAAGGGAAAGGCAGGAAGAGAGACTTCTTTTAAACGAATAATCGAAGATGCTCTTAAGGAATACAAAAAGAAACTTGAAGAAAAAAATTAGGCGTAATTTGCGGGATTGATTGCATAATCAACGTTCATCTCAAGCGTTTCCATATCGTCTTCGAGCTTCTTTATCCTGTCTTCTATCTTTTTTATGCGATCTTCGAGCTTTGTCCTCTTGGTGACCTCTGTCTTTTTTCCGATTGTTTGTAGAACTGCTTGGATATGCTTGCAGACGAAGTTCACGTCTTCGCAGTTGTTGAGGAAGTGCGGACAGTTGCATAAAAGCCTGTATCCGTTCGTTGTAACGCAGTATTGCTTCGGCTTCCCGCTCGTGCTGTCCAGCGACAGAACTATCCACTTCTTTCCCTCTTCCATTTCCCAAACCACAAACCTTTCCGCCCCGCTCATGAGCGGTAAACCGCTCTTATGCTCTTATTTTTTCCAAGCTTAAGCGGTAAAGTTTCCTTTTTTCGTTTGAAAAAGTCCAGCCTTCCGATTCGGGGGGTCGGAGCGTAGCGGAGACCCCCCTATTCTTTTCCATCTAAACTGTCAAGGTTTGGCTTTGAATACCTGCACGTTGCACGAGTTAAGGCTGGACTTTCCTAATCCCTAAGTTGATAGAATGCGAAAGCTGTGCCGAAGGCGGGAAAATTAAGTTGCATAAGAGCGTAGCGAGGGAGCGGGGCGAG
>JAMOOR010000216.1 GCA_027065235.1 Thermotogaceae bacterium
ATTTGTTGATATTGATAACAACGGCGTTCTTAATGAAGATGATGTCATAAAAGCCCTTGATGGGGCAAAGTTTTTGAGTATAACGGGACTTTCCAATGTAACAGGTCAAAAAGTGAAAATTGATTTGATAAAAGAAGTCACGAAGAGAAAAGGAATACTCCTTCATGTTGATGGTGCTCAGCTAATTCCCCATTCTCCTTTCAATGTTGATGGGGTGGATTTCTTGTCTTTCTCTGCGCATAAAATGCTTGGACCAACTGGTATAGGTGCACTTTACATATCAGAACCATTTCTTGAAAAGTTGGGTCCCTTCCTTGTTGGTGGAGGGATGATTGACAGGGTTACTACTCAGGAGAGCACCTTTACAAAACCACCAGAGAAGTTTGAAGCGGGAACTCCAAACATTGCTGGCGCAGTTGGTTTTGCAGCTGCAGTTGATTATCTTGAAAAAGTTGGAATGGAGAATATAGAAAACCACGAAAGGGAACTTGTAAATTACGCTATAGAAAGGCTTAAAGAGCTGCCGTTTGTTACGCTGTATGGGCCACTCGATGAGCGCCATACATCGATAATATCTTTCAATGTGGACGGAATTCATCCACATGATGTAGCACATATACTTGATGAAGAGTTCAAGGTGGCAATAAGGACGGGGCATCATTGTGCACAACCTTTGATGAGAAAACTCAAAACAGTTGCAACATGCAGAGCGAGTTTTTACCTTTATAACACAAAGGATGAGGTTGACAGGTTGATAGAGGGTCTTAAGAGGGTGAAAGAGTGGATTGGATGAAAGAGCTATACTCTGAAGTAGTTTTAACTTATTCGAAGGATTCAAGGTATAGGGGCAAAATAGAAGATGCGATAAAAGGATACGATATGAACGAGTCTTGTGGCGATGAGGTAACCTTGTATGTTAAGATGGAGGATGACAAAGTTAAAGACGCTACTTTTGAAGGCCAGGGATGTATAGTTAGCATGGCATCCGCGGCAATCTTGGTAAAGCTTATAAAAGGGAAAACTGTTAAGGAAGTTAAAGATATCTTGGATAATGTACGGAAAATGGCAAAAGGTGAAGATTTTGACGAGGAGCTTTTAGGTGATCTTGTTGTGTTTTCCAATATCTCTGATATACCTCAAAGATCAAAATGTTTTCTTTTGGCTTGGAGCATTTTAGAAAGGCTTTATGGTAAAATGGCAGAGCAAGAAAAGCATTAGGGAGGGATGAGATTGAAAAAGACATTGGTATATATCCTAATATTTATATTAGTAAGTGTAGCTTTTTCTGCGAAGTTTCGTCTTGGTTTAACGGGAGATTTTCCAGTTTATACCATAGAATCTACTCCATCAGAGGTTTCCATAATGGGAGCTCAGCTGGATTTTGTTTTGATATCTCCAGGAAACGTTCAAATGGGGTTTGGTCTTGGATATGAAAATGTTTCAACTGATGCCTCTTTCTTAGGAGTTCCAGTTGATCATTCATTAGAAATATATTCTGTTGCAAGCTTTAAATCAGAGCTTTCAAGTACATTTGATCTCCTTGTTATATCTCGCGGTGGAATGGCTATTCCAAATCACGATTTTTCGTTGAGTGGATACTTTGTTGAGGTCAGTGCGGATCTTGTGTATTACTTTAAATGGCTTTACCTGACAGTTGGCATGTCATTGAAAAGCTACGCTTTTGGAGATTCTGCAGTTACGTTCGTTCCTATAAAATTTGGTTTTGGAGGCGAATACTAAGCTTGAACGATTCTTTGAAACTTTTGGAATTTGATGAGGTGAAAAAGTTATATACAAAATACTGCTTCTCGGAAGGTGGAAAAGAGAAAATAATGGGTCTTCAGCCAGGTGAAGATCCATGGGATGAGTTAATTTTAATAGAAGACACGTTGAAGGCTTTGCGCTTTTTTGAATTTCCTATTTACTACGATTATGATATCAAACCCTTGCTTGATAAGGTTACATCTGGACAGATTTTGGAGCCAAGGGAGCTTTTAAGGATAAAAGATTTTATAAATGGTTGTAATGCTTTTAAAGAGATCGGGAGAAAGCTTGATGCTTCTAGGCTTAAAATGAAATTACTTGAACTTAAAAATTTGCCGTATATATTGAATGAGATAAGTAGAATAGTTTCAGAGGA
The DNA here is from genome assembly GCA_027065235.1 of Thermotogaceae bacterium. Taxonomy (GTDB): domain Bacteria; phylum Thermotogota; class Thermotogae; order Thermotogales; family Thermotogaceae; genus JAGHBG01. The sequence continues at coordinate 2,141 of JAMOOR010000216.1, forward strand.
TGGAGAGATAAAGAACAACGCATCAAGAAAGCTGAGAGAAATAAGGGAAGAAAAGAGAAGAGTTACGTCAGAATTGAAAAGGCTTTCTGAGAGGGTAAAGGACAAATACAGGCAATTTCTCCAAGACGAGATAATTGTGTTCAGAGATGGTAGGTATTTACTTGCCGTTAAATCTTCCTACAGACCCAAGGTAAAAGGTATCGTTCATTATTCTTCCTCGACGGGAATGACCCTTTACATCGAGCCGGAAGAGCTGATCCCTTTTAATGATAGAAAGAGAATTTTGGATGAAGAGGAAAGAAGGGAAATCAATAGGATATTAAGAGAAGTAACTACAAAGATCCTATACAAAATAGATACTTTTAAAGAAAATTTTTCTATAATCTCGCACATTGACTCTCTTTATGCAAGGGCCATGTATGTTTTAAAAGAAAACGCCAATGTTATCCACCCTGTTAAGAGTGGAGAAATTGAGCTGATTGAAGCAAGACATCCTTTGATTCCTGATGACAGGGTGATTCCAATAAATGTGAAGATAGGAAGGGACAAAAGTGGCCTTGTTATAACTGGTCCAAACATGGGTGGAAAAACAGTTACTTTGAAAACTATCGGGCTATTCACTGCGCTTGTAATGGCAGGTTTTCCCATAAAAGCAGATCAGAACAGCACGATCTCTATATTCAGAAAAATACTGGTTGATATAGGAGAAGAACAAAATATACAACTTTCTTTATCAACGTTCTCTTCGCATATAAAAAGAATTTCTAAAATATTGCAAGAGGCCGATGAAGATTCGTTGGTTTTAATAGATGAGCTTGGAACGGGAACCGATCCTATAGAAGGTTCCGCTCTTGCTCTAGCAATTGTTGAAGAATTAATAAAAAAAGGCTGCAAGTTTGTTGTTACCACTCACATGACACCTTTAAAGCTTTTTGCCATAGAGAGAAGGGAGATAGAAAGCGCTTCTGTTGAATTCGACCCTCAAACTCTCAAGCCAACTTACCATGTTCTTATGGGAGTTCCGGGAGCGTCTCATGCTTTTGAAATAGCATCTTCTTTGGGAATCAGTGATGAAATAATAGAAAGGGCTCGCTATCACCTAAGTGGCGGTAGCGTTGAAGTTGAATCGATAATAAGAAAGCTCCAAGAAGAGGTTAGGAGTTTGAAGATAGAAAAGAAGAAAGTGGAAGAGGAGAAGGAAAAACTTGAAAGGGAAAGGGAAAGGTATGAAAGAGAATATAAGAAATTGAAAAATTCTAAAATAGAAGAGATAGATAAACAGCTAAAGGATCTCACAAGTCAGGTTGACGATGTGATGAAAAAACTGGAAAGCGCTATCCATGTGTTGAAAAAGAAGAATGTAAATGATTTGAAAAAAGTTGTGAAAGAGCTTTACGATGAGAAGAAGAAACTCAAGAAGTTGGATATTCCGGGTACTTCAGTTCGGATAAAGGAAGGAGATTATGTTAGGTTAAAAGGTGGAACTTCGATAGGGAAGGTAGTTTCTGATAAAGGTGAAACGGTTTTTGTTGATTTTGGAACAATGAAAATGGAACTTCCAAAGACATCATTGGAAATAGCAAAAGCTCCCGAACCTAAGATGAAATTGACATATATTGAAACTCCGAAGAATGTGTTAGAAAAGCCAGAAATTGACATAAGAGGTCTCACAGTTGAACAGGCTGAGCCTCTTGTGATAAATTTTATTGACAAATTGATACTATCAGATTTTGAGAAGGGTTACATAATCCATGGTAAGGGAACAGGGAGACTTGCAGCTGGGGTTTGGCAGATTTTGAGACGTGATCCAAGAGTTAGAAATTATAGATTTGGAACACCAGGAGAGGGCGGGACTGGGGTAACTGTTGTGGAGGTGTGAAAGTGGTATTTGCCTTGGATGTGGGTACTAGAAAGGTTGCTGGCTTGATAGCCGATAAAGAGGATGAAAAATTAAAAATATATGACATAGAGGTTCTTGAACATGAAAAAAGAGCCATGATTGATGGTGCTGTCCATGATGTGGAAAGAGTTGCAAGAACTGTGAATAAAGTCAAGAAAATGCTTGAAGAAAGAAACGAAATAAAATTGAACGAAGTAGCGATAGCTTTGGCTGGAAGATTCTTAAAAACTCTGGTTGGGGAGGCTACTCTAGATGTATCTGATAAAAAGGAGATCACGGAGGAAGATGTTAATCATCTTGAGATAACTGCTGTAAAAGATGCAATGAAAGAGATTAATCCTGAGGAAATGTTCTGTGTAGGATACTCGGTTCTTTCTTATGAACTTGATGGTGCGTGGATGATGAGTTTAACAAGTCATAGGGGAAAGAAAGCTTCAGTTAAGGTAATTGCGGCGTTTTTGCCAGTCCAGGTTGTAGATGCCATGAGCTCTGTTATGAACAAAGTTGGACTTAAGATAACCCATATGACCCTTGAGCCTATAGCGGCAATAGAAGTTGCAGTTCCTGAAGAAGTTAGGCTGTTGAATATCGCTCTTGTTGATGTAGGTGCTGGAACATCGGACATAGCGATATCAAACGATGGAATAATAACAGCTTACGGCATGGTACCAAAGGCTGGAGATGAATTGACAGAAACTATAGCAAAGGAATTTTTACTCGATTTCTACACGGCGGAGTTTATAAAAAGACATTTAAAAGAATATGAAGAGTTTGAAGTGAAAGATATCCTTGATTCAAATAAGGTGATAAGAAAAGAGGAAATATTAAGAATTTTAGAACCAGTTATAAAGGATATAACCTCAGATATTTCACAAGAAATAATAGAACTTAATGGAAGGCCTCCAAAGGCTGTGATGGTTGTTGGTGGGGGTGCAAAGGTTCCAGGGTTTATAGAAAAGTTGGCAGAAAAACTTGGACTTCCACAGGAGAGAGTTTCTTTAAAGTCTGTAGAAAATCTTCCCTTCATTGAGGACCTTACAGGAAAACTTGCCGGTAGCGATATGGTAACACCAGCTGGAATTGCAAAGAGCGCTCTTTTTGGTAAAGGTGCGGTGTTTTCTCGTGTATACGTGAATGGTCAGCCTGTGAAGTTGATGGGGCTTGCTGGAAAATATACTGTTATGCAAGTGCTCCTTCAAGCTGGATATGATCTTGGGGAAATAATTGGCATGCCTGCTCCGGCCCTTGTTTATGAAGTGAATGGAAAAGTTAAAAGTTACAATGGTCCGGAAAAAAAGATAAAAATAACCGTCAATGGTGAGGAAGCAAACACACGGCATTTAGTCGAACATGGTGATAGAATAGAAGTTGTAAAGATAGAAGAGAAGAAAAAAAGGCCACCAAAAATTCGTGATGTTATAGACAAAGTTAAGGTGAAGTTTTATGATGGGTACATGGAAATACTCCCCAAGTACATCGTTAACGGGGAGAGAGTTTCGGGGGATTATGAAATAAGAGATGGAGATAAGATAGAGCACGAAATATTTATTCCTGTAAAAGTAATAAAGGAAAGAATAAAAGAAGGCTTTAGAGTAGAGATAAATGGTAGAATTGTCTATCCAGAAGTGGATGTAAGAATCGTTAAAGATGGAAAAATCTTAGAGGATACTGACGAAGTAAAGGTTGGAGAAGAAGTGCAAGCTGAGATGAATAAGAAACTACGAATAAGAGACATTTTGCAAGCTGATAAAAAAGATATAATTCGAGTAAAGTTCAACGGAAAAGAAGTAATTCTTCCTCTTGTAGAATATGAGATCTTTGCTGATGGGAAAAAGCTATCTCCAGATGACTTTGTAGAAAAAGATATGAAACTAACCGTTCAAAGTAAGAAGCTTGTTCCAATGGTAGCAACGCTTTTGGCTAATTTACAGCTGGACATGAAGGGATTTTCAAGGTATAAGATATACAAGAATGGCGTTGAGGTTGGTTTCGCAGAGTTTTTAAGTGATGGCGATGAGGTAGAATTCATAGAGGAGGGATAGAAGTGGCGGTTGTGATGATGATTATCCATGTGGTTGTTGGAATTGGTCTAATCTGGATGGCACTCCAGCAGATGAGTAAAAACGTTGAATTGGGAGGAGCATTTGGAGGAGGAGCAGCTTACGCACACTTTGGAAGGAAAAAGGGTCTTGATACAGGAGAGAAGATAACCGCTCTACTTGGAGTTGCGTTTTTTGTTACATCTCTCTTAACGGCTGTCGTTCTTAAGTAATTTGGAGGGAAAAGCATGAGTCCGGAGGAGCAACTTGAAATCCTGAAAAGGAATGCAGTTGACCTCGTTAGTGAAGAAGAACTTCTTGAGAGATTAAAAGAAGGAAGGCCGCTTAACATAAAACTTGGTGTAGATCCATCAAGGCCTGATCTTCATTTAGGTCATGCAGTGGTTTTAAGAAAGTTAAGGGAATTTCAAGATCTGGGCCATCATGTTATATTAATAATAGGAGATTTCACTGGGATGATAGGAGACCCATCTGGAAGAAATGAAACTCGTCCTATGCTGACGGAAGAAGAAGTTAGGGAAAACGCAAAAAGTTATGCTGAGCAGGCATTTAAAATTTTAGATCCAGAAAAAACAGAGCTTCGTTACAACAGCGAATGGCTTTCTCCAATGAAATTTGCTGATGTTATAAGACTCGCTGCAAAGTATACCGTTGCAAGGATGCTTGAGAGGGATGATTTTAACAAACGGTTTAAGGAGGGTATACCCATATCAATTGCTGAATTCCTTTATCCGTTGGCTCAAGCCATGGACTCAGTTGCCATAAAAGCTGATGTTGAGCTTGGAGGCACTGATCAACTCTTTAACCTTCTTGTTGGAAGAAAGATAATGGAGGAATATGGATTAAAGCCACAGATAGTTATGACAATGCCCATAATTGAGGGAACCGATGGAAAAATGAAAATGAGCAAAAGCTACGGAAATTATATAGCTTTCAATGATACTCCAAAGGATATGTTTGGAAAATTGATGTCTATACCTGATAACCTTATAACAAAATATATGAGACTTTTAACAGATATACCATTGGAAGATATAGAAAGGTATGAACAAGAAATGAAAGAAAGAAAGGTGAATCCAAGGGACGTGAAAATGCTTCTTGCATATGAAATTACAAAGCACTTTCATGGGGAGGAAGAAGCTAAAAAAGCGAAAGAGGAATTTATAAACGTTTTTTCTAAAAAAGAACTTCCATCCGAGATGGAAGAAGTGGAGGTGATAAATGGAGAGAACATAGTAGATCTCTTAGTTAGAATTAAAGCTGCACCAAGTAGGAGTGAAGCCAAAAGACTTATCAATCAAGGCGGAGTGAAACTGGATGGAGAGAAGGTTTCAGATATAAAGTATGCATTTAAGCTTGACGGTGAAAAGGTTTTGAGAGTTGGAAGAAGGAAGTTTTACAAACTCATTCCAAAAAGTTAATACCGAAATCTTGCATGATCAGAATAAAAGATGTTATAATCATTCAAGGTTGAAACATAAAAAAAGGGGGGAGGTATTAATTATGAAGAAAGTACTTATCTTTGGTGTAATTTTGGTAGCAGCAGCTATGCTATTGGCGGTCTCCTTTAAGGACGTTCCTTCCGATCATTGGGCAGCTGCTTATGTTAGCAAATTAGTAAACGCTGGAATAGTCAACGGCTACCCCGATGGTACATTTAAAGGAAGAAAGTATGTAACAAGATACGAGATGACGGCGTTCATTTCAAGAACCATCGAGTACATGGTAAAAGTGTTGAATGTACAGACAGGCTCTCTCAAAAACGATATAGCTCTTGTTAACGCAAAAGCCAAAACGCTTCAGGGAGACATCGAGATGATAAAAGCTAGCCTTGCATCCCTTGCAAAAACAGTCCTTGAGGTTAAACAAAAAGCTGATATGACCACTCCAAAAGCTGAATTAGAGGAAGTAGAAGGGCTTCAGAAAAAACTCAACAATCTTGAGAAGAACTTTATGAGATTCAGAAAAGGAACCTACACGGATATTAAGCTTCTTAAAGAAAACATGACAGGTCTTAATCAGAAAATGGCTGATGTAGAAGGCAAAGTGGCAGACGTGGAAGGTAAAATAAAAGATGTTGAATCCAGGTTAGATGATACTGTTTCTTACCTCTACGACGAGATCGATAGTACAAAAGAGCAAGTCAACTTGGTAACCGAAGGGCTCCAGGCTCTCAGAGATGATATGGAAAGTGAATTTGGCGATAAGGTAGCCGCTCTTGACAAAAAAATAGCGGATCTAGAGAAAAAGCTTTCTGATCTTAAGTACAATACACTTACAGATATGGGATTTGTAAAGAAGGGTGTTATGGGTAATGCAAAAAACATAGGAATGCTTCTAAAGAAAACATCAACACTTCAAAGCGATCTCATAGATCTCAAGAAGAAAGTAGATGGGGTTTCTAATAAGCTTCTTGAAAATGAACAGGCTATGAAGATCTACAAAGGTAAGATCGAAGGTCTTGAAACAAGAGTAACGACCCTTAGTCAGTACGCTAAGGAAGTAGACGCTAAGACTGCTAAAAACGAAGAAGGTATTAAAAGTGCAAGTACCAAAGCAACTATAGGTATAGCGGCTGGTGCAACTGGTTCGATACTTGCTATGATAGCTTTACTTAAGGCATTTGGGGCATTTTAATCCTTGAAAAACTTATGTGGAAGGTTATAATATCAACAACCTTTATTTAAAAACATCATTTATGGGGGAGGTAGAGAGGCATGCGTAAACTTTTAGTGGTACTTTTAGCTTTGGTGGTAGGAGTATTTCTTTATGCAGAGAACGTTACGGTAGATGTTAGTGGATCAGTTGGAGTAAAGTTGACTTTGGATCAAAGTGGTGTGGATCTTGGTTCCACAGCAGATATAACACTAACATGGAGTCCATTGAGCGGAAGCAACGAAGCAACCCCAGTATCCGTTACTTTCAAGTGGAGTGCACTTGGTGATGCAGGAGCTACACTTGATAGTGTTACATTTAACGGGGATCTTTTTGAAGTTTCTTATGTGAATGATTCTTTCTCAAAGTCTCCGTACTTGGTTAGTCATAGCTTTTCTGCTATAACAGTGCAAGCAACCATGTTAAAACTTGCTAATAGTGATTCCGAAATTTTCACTGGCTCAGATGCAACTCCTTCTACTTTAACAGTAGTTGAACCTTCTGGAGTTGCTACATATACCTATGCAGGGACAACTACTTATACGTTAGTTCCTGGGGCAATTAAGGGAGTAGGAACTGAGTATGTTTCTCTTAAACTCAATAGTTTCCCATACCTAACGGTATACTTAGTTGATCTTAATAAGGATACTACTGTGAATTCTCCAAAGGTTGATAAAGACAATCCATATTTCCAGGACATGGTTGCTTTCGAGGGAACATATGATCAGCTTCCACTAGTAGATCTTAATGCATTCTTTACACTTTATAA
>JAMOOR010000217.1 GCA_027065235.1 Thermotogaceae bacterium
AGAAGGTTCTGAGCAAAGAATAAGGTAGGTAACATAAATAAGACAAAAACAAATCTTCTCATAGCATGCCCTCCTTTTTTACAGTGTGTACCTCCTTTCTTCCTGCAAAGTGAACATACCTTTCAATCTAATATCTCTGGAAGATCCTCCCACTCTTACTTCGTAATTCCCTCTCTCCAAAACCCACTCTTTTCCATTAAAACTTGTAAGATCTCTGAGCGGGATTTCAATGGAAATTTTTTCAGATTCATGTGGTTTTAAAAGCTTTGTCTTATGAAAAGCTTTGAGTTCTTGTATGGGTTTGTCTATTTTGCCTTTTGGAGCTTTGATGTAAACCTGCGATATTTCCTTGCCAGCTTTGTTACCCACATTCGTGATTGTGTATGAAACTTTTAACACCTCATCTTTTAAAGAAATTTCCAAATTACTGTAGTCGAAGTTTGTGTAGGATAGACCGTATCCAAATTCGTAGGCTGGTTCAACTCCAAATGTGTCATAGTACCTGTAGCCAACATAAATGTCTTCTTCGTAAATTACCTTCTCTGGATTTTCTTTTGGTTCGCCCGGAAAATTCCAGGAAGGAATATCTGAATAGTCTTTCGGAAATGTTATAGGCAATTTTCCAGATGGCGTAACTTCCCCTATCAGAAGATCAACAGTGATCCTTCCTGTTTCCTGTCCTGCTTGCCATATCAAGAGAATTCCATCGACCAAATCACGCCAGCTTGCTATTTCAATAGGAGCACCGATATTTAGAAGTACAACAACTTTCTTTCCTTTCGAGTGAAATTCTCTGGAAACAGTTTTCAGCAGTTTAAGTTCATCGTCAGAGAGGTAAAAGTCTCCCTTAATGAGCTTTCTATCTTCTCCTTCACCCGAGATTCTGCTTATGACAACGATTGCAAGGTCGTTTCTTTCGGCAGTATCATTAACATCCTCTTCAGAAAGAAAATCTTCTGGAAGCTTTGGATATACAAGAAATCCCCATTGATGACGTACTGGCCTGTATTCCTCTTTTTCTCTTATTTCTTTGATATATTTTTTATACTTTTCTGCAAGCGCTTCATCTATCTTTAAGCCTCTTTCTCTGGCACCTTCAAGGATGGATATTGTGTATCTGGGGTGTGTATCTCCACTTCCTGTGCCTCCTTTAACAGTTTCTATTTGACCTGTTCCAAAAATTGCAATTTTTGTATCTTTATTAACAGGAAGGACGCTTTCATTTTTCAAGAGTACTGCACCTTCTACACCAGCTTTATAAGCAGTCTCAGCGTGAGCATCAAGATCGGGGTCGTTCGAATACTTATAATTCTTAAAAGATGGGGTATTTGCGAGCACTTTTAAAATATTCTTCACACATTCGTCCAAAACATCCTCACTGAGTTTCCCTTCTTCAAGAGCTTCCATGATTTCGGTAATTTCGTCTTTTCTGGATGGGTTTACCTGATTCACTTTACCTGGCATTATCAAATCGTTTCCCGCTTTGAGCTGCTCAACAGGATTATCACCTGCATACCAGTCTGTCATGACGAATCCATCAAATCCCCATTCTTCTCTCAAAACTTTTTTTAATAGCCATTCATGCTGAGAACAATACTTCCCATTCAATTTGTTGTATGCGCTCATAACGGTCCATGGTTTTGATCTTTTCACAGCGATCTCGAAACTTCTAAGATAAATTTCTCGCAATGCCCTCTCAGAGATAACCGTGTCTATGGTCATTCTGTTGGTTTCTTGGTTGTTAGCTACAAAATGTTTTATACATGCACCCACACCCTG
>JAMOOR010000218.1 GCA_027065235.1 Thermotogaceae bacterium
ATGGATGATAGAAAGAGTACTGTCAAGTGATGATCCAACAAAGAAGGTAGAAGATCTGTATAAACAATCAAAGTCAAGACTTGCAAACTTCCTTCTTGAATATGATGATGAAGAAAAAGCAATAAAACTTCTCAAAGATATTATAGATGGTAAAAACAAACCAATGAAAGAGAATATAAAAACAATTAAGGATTTAGTTCAAGATGAAATCTTATTCTACGATCCGATAAATATAGAGGTTTGCTTCCAGACGAAGCTTGATGAACTTGCAGCGAGGGAAATTTTAAAGATCAGGCGGGTTTGATTTTTTTCTACTTGCTAAACATCCAAGAAGCTACTTTATCTGCACCAAGGTTGAATATAAAAAAGAGGAATTTTTCACTATAGGCGTATCGGAAGCGTACAATATTTCAAACTTGTCTTCAAAGAATTTTTCGCTTATTAAAACAGCAGATTTTGAAAGGATTGATTTAATTTTCCCGTAATTTGATATGTGATCATTTACTTTATAAACGTTCATAGGTTTCACTTTTATGTAATCAGCGATTTCTAAGACGCTTTTTGCGCTTTCTGAATAAGCTTCTCTCAATCCTTTCGCCCCAAGTTTTACCCCACCGAAGTATCTTGTAACGACAACCGCTGTGTTGTAAAAATTCAAGGATTTTATAGCGTTTAATATAGGTATTCCCGCTGTTCCTGAAGGCTCACCGGCATCGGATGAATGTTCCACAACTGCACCATTTTCGTAAACCCTATAGGCCCAGCAGTTGTGGGTAGCGTCAGAAAATTCCTTTGATACCTTCCTTATGAACTCTTTAGCTTCTTCAACGCTATCCGTTCTTGACGCAGTTGCAACGAAGATGGATCTTTTTATATTTATCTTGCTTCTATAAGCTGCTTTTGGGATCCTCATTTCCATATAACTACCTCCGGCTCAAGCTGTACATCGTAAACTTGCTTAACTTTGGATTTGAGGATCTCAATCATCTTTATGGCATCTTCAAAGTTTCCGCACCCTTCGTTTACCATAAATCCGGCGTGTTTTTCGGAAATTTTGATGCAGCCCACTTTGTAGCCTTTAAAACCTAATTTTTCCAATGTGCTTCCCACATAAAAGTCTGGTTTTGGCCTTTTGAACAAACTTCCAGCACTCCATTCGTATATCGGCTGTTTTTCAAGACGCCTTTTTAAAAATTCCTTCATGTTGAACGCTATCCTATCTTTATCGGATTTCTTTAATCTGAATGCCGCCTTCAGTATCATCCTGTCGCCAACATTTGATTTTCTATATTCAAGTCCAAGTTCTTTCGCTGAAAGTTTTTCGACTTTTTCTCCATCGAAAATCTCCGCCCACAAAAGAACATCTTTTATTTCCTTTCCATAGGCGCCTGCGTTCATAAAGACGGCCCCTCCAACGCTTCCTGGTATTCCAAAAAGCTCTTCCATACCAGATAAAGCATCTTCCGCTGCCACTTCAATCAATTTTTTCAATGGAGCTCCAGATTCTGCAATTATAACCTCTCCAGAAACTTCTATATTTGTTAATCTTTCGGTGCTTAGAACGAAAAATGGAAGGTCATTATCAGAAACTAAAAGATTCGTTCCCATTCCCTTTATCTTGAAAGGCACATTATATTTTTTAAGTATATTAATCGCATTTTTAAAAGACTCAGCGGTATTGGGATACACAAGAGCCCTTGCTCTTCCGCCTATCTTTATACTTGTATGATACTTCATCGGCTCTTTTGGAAGGACATCACAACCAGAAAGA
>JAMOOR010000219.1 GCA_027065235.1 Thermotogaceae bacterium
TGAAATCCGCGCCAGCTGCCAAAGCTATAGAAGCTCTCTCCATCACGTAACTGAATGGAAGGTCAGAATATGCAAGAATGACTTCATCCACCTTGTTTTCTTTGATGATCTTTGGGAGATCCTCTTCAGGAAGTATGGGAATTCCGTTTGGGTAGAGTTTTCCAGCAAGCTCAGCTGGGTAAACCCTTCCTTCTATATCAGGTATCTGCGTGGCCGTAAAAGCCACAACTTCATAATCTTCGTTGTCTCTGAAATACACATTGAAATTGTGAAAATCTCTTCCCGCTGCTCCCATAATAACTACTCTTTTCTTTGCCACATCTGCCACCTCCTCGATGATTTTTTCACATTTATATTTTTATCAAATGAAGCTCCTTTTTGCAAACTTTTGTGAAATTCAGTTCATCATGTAGAAATTTTCTTCGATATAGCAGAAAGTTTCTTTACTGCTTCGTTAAGATCCGCTACATTAACAGAATACGCTTCTTTGATTATATCCTCCAAATCCTTATCAATCTTTTCATAAATATTCATTAGAGTTAAAAGTGCGACGGAATCTTTCGTCGATTCAAATCTTCTTCTAATCCAATGTTCATAACTTTTTAAAGATTCATCTAGATTTTCAATGGCGACATTCTCAAGTTTAATTCCATACTGGATTCTATCTCCCCTTGGAGAAACTTCAAAGAAAAGTTCGTTTCCCTTCTTCAACATAACAGAAACTAAAAAGTGTTTTTGAACTCTTGTAAGACCTTTAACGTTCAAAAATCTTTTTGGAACAGAATGGATCTTGGGTTTTTTACCAACGTGCTCACTCTGAAATTCCCTCACTATATTCACTATATCCTTCTTTATTCCTCCTGATAGTACTCCCATTTCTATTCCAGCTCTCATGTCAGAAAGCTTTTCTGGGAAATTATTTTCAATCACTTGTAAAAACTTAGGAATTCTCTCTTGATCCTCAGAAAGCCCCATGATTGTCAAGGAAGAAAATTCTGCATCGAGATGATAGAAACCGTCGAACCACGATGGTAAGGTGTTTAAAATCAGATTCAAAAGACCCTGAAGCTCTTTCCTTATAATTCCTTTTTCTTTTGGTGGTTCATGTCTCCAACCTATGTTGAAACTGATTTGAAATGCAAAGGTTTTTACTGGCTTTGGATCGAATATAAGCCTCATTGATTCACCTCCAAAAGACTCTCCATCGCTTTGTAGGTTTCTTCATCGAGCATCTCTTTCATGTATTTTACATCTTTAAACGGCCTTTTCATTATTATCTCCTCAGCCCTTGACCTTCCAATTCCATCAATTGATAAAAGTTCTTCGAAACTTACTTTATTTATATCAAAGGGCATTTTTACTGCCGTCACCGATCTTCTACCATGAGCAACCACCATCATATCGGATTTCCCCCTAACTTTGGAGTAAGTCCCTATTAATATAGGGTAGGTGCCAAGAGGTCTCATGAAGGTAATATTTCCTTTTTTCTTCTCTGGTAGTGCGCCTTTTATAACGGCGCCTTTTGGAAAAACTCTTTTTATCATGGGCTCGTCTATATCTTTTCTTATCTTTTCCTTCCAATAATTAAAAAGCTTTTTATCAAGCTTGAATTTGTGCAGTCTATAGTACCTGGAAAGTGGTGTGTTTGGGTAGACCATAACCTGCCTTATGTTTATCCTTCGAAGAAGCAGGCCATCATCCAAGATTTTCTTTAAAAACGTGTAATTCTTTTCGTAAGTATCTTTAGTTTCCCCAATAAGACCATATAGAAGGTTTATCCCTGGCAGAAGCTTTGGGACTCCATTTTCCCTAATTCCACCAATTTCGTTAACAGTCTCTATTGCCCTTCTAACTTCCTCCGGATAAGATCCTATGTTGTTCTTTCTAAGAACAGTCTCATCAAAAGATTCAGCGCCAAAAGATAGTACATCACCTGCAGTGTTATACTTGACTATTGTTTCTATTATTTTTCGCGTTTCCCTTTCATACTTCGTTATATAGGATGGATTGGCATTATCGGTGTGAAGAACTTCAAGTTCGGGACATACCTCTCTTATTCCACTGTACAGGTCAAGAAGAGCTTGTGGGGATGGAAGTCCATCATTTTTATCAGCCATATAAGCAATTATATTTGCGCTTCTTCCAAGTCTGTACGCTCTGCAGCCATTTTTGCAAAGAGCCTCGACTTCCCTCACGATTCCCTCTACATCTCTTGAACGGAGTCTACCATGAAGAAGTGGTTCGGTGCAGAAAGAGCAGAAACTGCTTCTTTCGCAACCTCTTGAAACTTCCATCTCACAGAGAACGTTTGGGAAATTTGGATGATTCTTCAAAATCTCCGCACCAGCTATTGAAATCTTGTTAACCATATCATAAGAATCCTTTTCATCAGGGTTGGAATCAGGGAAGTTGTAAAAGAACGCCCAAATGTCGCCAGTAACGGTGATGGCTCCCTCAAATTCTGGGATAATCGCTTTACTTCCACCCTTTATTGTGTAAGCTTTTGCCAATGGACCTCCTACAAAGATTTTGGAATGGGGATTTTTACTAACTATCTTTCTAACCTCCGAAAGGAGAATCGGCGTTCCAGAGAGATAGTGACCGGGTACGGTTGTTCCTCCGTAAATTATTATGTATTCTGAATCAAACTCCCAAGTATCTTCATTTCTTATAGCATCTATCGTCCTGTAAACAACATTAAAGCCCTTTAATAAAAGGGCTCCATATACGTACCTTATATAGGGAGAAATATAAGGCGGTACACCAAGCGTCGCCGGTTCATCGATATATCCATCTATTAAAACTGCTTTCATAGTTTATTGACCTAAAAGATCCTCCATGAATTCCTTGTCTTTGGAAAAGACGAAATACCTTCCAAACCTTCTAAATCTTCCCCTTCTCAACGGAGTTATGTCTATACTTATCATCCGATTTCTGTAAACTCCCTTTATAACTATAGAATCGGGCTCTCTTTCTATGCTGAACCATTCAAGCCTTCTCAATATTCTTGCGATCTCGTCAGGAAAAGCTTTCTTATCAGAGAGCTTGAATTCTTTCTTTACCTCTTCTTCTTTTGGAACCTCGCTGTAGTATTCCTTGTATTCCATCTCCATAGTGAGTTTCATCAACTTTCTTCTTATAAGGAGTGGTAAAAAGTCCTTGCTGAGTTTTATAAAGAAACTTCCTCTATCAGTGGAATAAACTAATGTGTAGCCATCATTATCTTCCTTTAGTTTTACATCACTAGCCTCTTGAGCAGCTTCCAGGGCTATATCTTCTAGATCTTTTATATCTATAGGAACCATGTATAAAACTTCGCTTCCAATCCAACATCCATCATCGTTCCTGAGCCATACAATCTCCTGTGGTGAATCAACTTTCACTATTTTATTCGTTTCCCATTTATACACTATCTCGTAGCGCATACGAACTGCATCATCGCCATATTTCTCCAAGAAAATTCTCTCTGCTTTGTATGTAGAATTCTCCCATCTTTGCAATATTTCACTAACTTCTACAGCGAAAGAAAGCGTCCAGAAAACTATTCCAGCCAATATTACACTTAAGAGTCTCTTCATCTGCACCACCTTCTTTTAGAATCCATCACTCACTATCTGCAGTATCTGGAGTGTATCGGCTGTCTGTTCAAAACTCTTCACAACATCGTCGTTTATATTGACCATATCTTTTAGTTGTGAGAGATCTTCATTCACTGCAACGGAAGATGCAGGGGAGATATTAGTATTTCCGCCATGGAATAGCCCAAACCCTCCTAAACTGAGTACAATTATCAACACTGCAGCCGCAGCAGCTCCAAGAGCAAAAGCCCAAACCTTTACCTTCCTGTTCATATTAGCTCTTCTTACCTTTCTAAGGAACTGTTCCTTGGAGGAACGGGACGGTCTATAGTCCGTTCTCAAATCCATCACATGGATAATTCTTTTGTAATATACAAACATAGCTTTAATGTTTTCATCAGCATTGTTTATATCATCTTCATTATCAAGATACTTGTTCACTCTGTCGTCCCACATCTTTTCCGCCTCCTTCAACAAGCTCCTTGAGTTTCTTTCTCGCATAATGGAGCCTGCTTTTAACTGTTCCAACGGGTTTCCCGATTATCTTCGCGATCTCTTCGTAGCTCATTCCATCTATATCCCTAAGTTTTATTAAAAGCCTATTTTCCGGTGATAACTTTTCCAAAGCCTTCATTATACTGTTATAGTTCATCTCCTCTATAGCTTCTTCAACTAGACTGCTATCTTCAAAAGCTACATAGGAATATCCCTCTTCCTCGTCGTCCTCTATAAAACTGGTAAAGACCTCTTTTTTCTTTTTCCTTTTATTCAACGCGTCCTTACATACATTAACCGCTATCCTATGTATCCAGGTAGAAAGCTTCGAATCTCCTCTAAAGTTCTTTATTCCCTTAAAAATTCTCATCATAACTTCTTGTACTATGTCATCCACATCATCATATCCTAAATAACTTTTGGCTATTCCACCAACCCTGGGGGCGTATTCGTCGTACAATCTCTCATACGCCCATTCTTCCCCTCGTTTCAGAGCTTCTATAAAATTCTTTTCATCTTCGCCCTCTTTAGTTTTGACTCTTCTCCACCACATAGTGTTCAGATTTTATCATGTATCCTCCCCGCTCTTAAAGTAATTTATACTTTCAAAATACCTTTTAAGAAATTTCCCAGTGTAGGACTTCCTACATTCTGCTATATCTTCGGGTGTTCCAACAGCTACTACCTCTCCTCCTTTATCTCCACCTTCAGGTCCTAAATCTATAACCCAATCCGCACTGGCAATCACATCAAGGTTATGCTCTATAACGATAACCGTATTTCCCTTATCCACAAGCCTGTGAAGGACGTCTATGAGCTTTTGCACATCATCCATGTGAAGCCCAATTGTGGGTTCATCTAATATATAAACTGTCCTTTCCCCACCAGATTTTCTAAGCTCTGATGCCAACTTTATTCTTTGAGCCTCTCCACCAGAAAGGGTTGTTGCAGGCTGTCCCAGCCTGATATAACCAAGTCCTACATCGTGCAGTATTTGCAGGGTTTTTCTTATCTTTGGTATGTTCTTAAAAAACTCAAGAGCCTGATCAACGCTCATCTCAAGGACATCTGCTATGCTCTTTCCCTTGTACTTAACCTGTAGCGTCTCTGAATTGTACCTTTTTCCATGGCAAACATCACATTCAACATAAACATCGGGCATAAAAAGCATCTCTATCTTTATGTAGCCTTGTCCCTGGCAAGCTTCACACCTTCCACCCTTTAAATTGAAAGAAAACCTACTCTTTGTGTATCCTCTTGCCCTTGCCTCCGGTGTCATCGCAAAAAGTTCTCTTATATCATCGAAGACCTTCGTGTAAGTGGCGGGGGTGCTTCTTGGCGTTCTTCCAATGGGGGATTGATCTATCGATATAACTCTATCAACAAAACCCGTCCCTTCCAGTCTTTCATACTTTCCCGTCTCAAGCCGGCTTCCAGTTAGAGTGTTTTTCAAAGCAGGGTAGAGCGTGTCCATCACGAGTGAAGACTTACCAGAGCCGGAAACTCCCGTCACAGCGATTAACCTTCCAAGTGGAAACTCAACGGAGATGTTCTTCAAGTTGTTGTGAGACACTCCTATAATCTTCAAAGAACCAAAGCTCGTTTTTCTTCTCTCCCTTATTTTTCTTTTAACCTTTCCAGATAGATACTTTCCTGTTATTGACTGCTCCGGAGGATTTTTGAATATTCCCTTAACAGGTCCTTGATAAACGACTTTCCCTCCATTTTCACCGGCACCGGGGCCAAGGTCCACAATCCAATCAGCTGATCTTATAACCTCTTCATCATGCTCAACTACGACAACAGTATTTCCAAGATTTTTAAGCCTTTTTAGTGTATTAATAAGCTTTTCCGTATCTCTCGGATGAAGACCTATTGTAGGTTCGTCAAGAACATAAATAACCCCGGTAAGACCTGATCCTATCTGGGTTGCTAGTCTTATCCTTTGAGCTTCCCCGCCAGATAAAGTTTCAACTCTTCTGTCAAGTGTTATATAAGAGAGCCCAACATCAAGCAAAAATTGAAGCCTTTTTTCTATCTCGTCTATAACTTCTCCTACTATCATTCTATCCTTCTCTGAAAGCTTCTCCTTAAGCTTTTTTATAAACTCAAGTTCCTTTTCTATTGGCATCTCTGTGAACTCTATTATGTTCTTTCCCATTATTTTTACCGACAAAGCTTCCTTCCTTAGCCTTTTTCCATGGCACACAGGGCAGATCTTTCTGACTATAAAGTCCCTCTCTATCCACTCCTTCATATTGGCAGATTCCGTCTTGTGATACCACCTTTTAACTTTTGTAATAACGCCATCAAAACGCTCATCACCATAAAGTACAAACTCTTTAACCTCATCAGGCAGAAACTTGAAAGGCTCCGAGGGGTAAAAGTGAAATCTTCTCTCAACCTCCCTGATCACTTTCCACGAAAGCCTTGAATCCCATCTGTAGGGTATTATTGCGCCATCATCGAGTGACAGGTTTTCATCTATCACTGATTGTGGATCCACCTCCATGGTGTAACCTATACCATGGCAATACTCGCACGCTCCATACGGAGCATTAAAGGAAAAAAGTTTTGGATTTACCTCTGGAAAACCTATTCTATGGACAGGGCAGGCAAGTTTTTCGCTGTAAAATTTCACTTTGCCGCTATCAGCATCCTTTATCTCAACGAATCCCCCGCTCTCTGCCAAAGCTATCTCAACGCTGTCAAAGAGCCTTGTTTTTATATCCTCTTTCACCTTAATCCTGTCAATAACAAGCTTTATTGTGTGCCTCTTGTTCTTCTCAAGTTCTTTTACATCCTCGAGCCTTACAACCTTCCCATCGATTTCTGCTCTCACAAATCCTCGTCTTGAGAGATCCTCGATCTCTTTTTTAAATGTTCCCTTCTTTTCACTGTAAAGAGGTGCCATTATGTAAATCCTTTTCCCTTCAAAGCTTTTAATTATGTCGTTTACTATCTCATCAACGCTCATCTTTTGCAAAGGTCTGCCACAGATAGGGCAGTGAGGAACTCCTATCTTGGCGTAAAGAATTCTTAGGTAGTCATATATCTCCGTCACTGTTCCAACGGTTGATCTTGGGTTGTGGGATACGCTTTTCTGGTCTATAGCTATCGCAGGAGATAATCCTTCAATTGAATCCACATCGGGTTTTTTAAGTTCTCCTAGGAATTGCCTTGCGTAGGTTGATAAAGATTCAAGGTATCTTCTTTGGCCTTCCGCATGAATCGTGTCAATAGCCAAAGAGGACTTTCCAGAACCGGAAAGCCCTGTTATCACCGTTATTGAATTTTTGGGAATTTTCACATCAATGCTTTTAAGGTTGTGCACCCTC
Source organism: Thermotogaceae bacterium (assembly GCA_027065235.1). GTDB lineage: Bacteria > Thermotogota > Thermotogae > Thermotogales > Thermotogaceae > JAGHBG01. The sequence goes on from JAMOOR010000219.1 coordinate 7,412, forward strand.
GCACCTTTTATTATTATGAAATCTTCACTGGCCATATACTCTTCCTTTCCTTTAACTTATAAGTTCATATGTCCTTCCTGCAAGCCTCTTTATTGAAACCCTTTCATAACCTGGAACGTAAGTCTCGAGGGTATCGTTCAAAGGATCCTTCCATCTATCGGGTACATCATAAATTATACCTGCAACACTCCCAGCCTCTCCAGCGTTGCAATCTACGTCGTATCCAAATCGGGCTATTATCTCCATAACCTCATCGAAGCTACTTCCAAACCAAAGGGCGGTTATAACAGCTGCAGCATTGGGATATGCATGAATCCAATTGTAGGTTTTAAACCTTCCCTTTGCCCATTCGTGAACCTCTCGCCATTCTGCGGACCTCTCGCATACCTTCCTTGTTTCCTTAACAACACTTTCAAACTCCGTTCCCTTGGGAACAAACTTTTCCGCTTCCAAAATCAATTCTTTTGGATTCTTTATAGAAAACGCCAGAGAAGTCAAAACGGCTGAGTGGATCCCAGCATATACTCCGTTTCCAGAATGAGATATAACAGAATCGATGTATGCGGACTTTGCGGCGCTATATGGATCACCAGGATGGAGGAACCCATGAACCATAGTCCTCATCTGAGCTCCTATCCACTCCTGAAATGGATTGTAAAGCCTGCCACTTTCTGGTGGCATAATTCCCCTCTCAAGATTTCTTAAAGCCACAAATTCTGCAGACCATCCAAATTTTATAAGTTCAAGCCATTTCAAAGCTAAACCATGGCTGGTTAATTTTTTGTATTCTCTTACAGTCTCAAGAACAGCTATTTCATAAGTTATATCGTCATTGACCGTGCTTGGAGGAATCTCAAGGTAGTACCCAAGCCTATCACCATAAGCTTGTTCAAGGGCCTCAGAAAAGTATCCTTCAAGTCTTGTTCCCATAGCAGCTCCTGCAATTTGCCCAATCCAGCCGTTATATATATTTTCAAAGATGTCCCCTTCAACCTCGCTCCTCCCCTTCGGAAAATCCTTCGAAATTTCTTCCCATTTAAGAGGTCTCTTATACCTATGGTATGGATGGTTTTCAACCTTTGGAGCTGATTCAAGTTCGCTGAATATTTCTGCAGTTATCGCTCTTAACTTGCCAATTCTTCGATCCTTATATGCCTCGAAACCTTCCTTATAAAGTTCAAGGGCTTTAGAAACATCTCTTCCCATATTTTCCACAGCTTGAATTGCACCAAGTATAAGCGAATCGGGCGCTCCGGAACCTGGAACTTCTGAATACCAAATCAAAAGCAGAAAATCATCGTTAAACATGTTCGGTGCAAAATCTTCGCCATATATACCTGTAAAATTGCTTTCTGGAGCGGCCTGCCTCCTTATCTTGTATTCCCATTCCCATGCTTTCATGGAATCACCCCTTTCTTAGTACCTCATACGAAGTTTATCATTTCACAACTTCTCACACATTCTGAAATAGTATCGTTTTCATAAAAAGCTGTATAATTTCTAAGAAAGTCTTCAAGTGCAAAAATAACGAATCAATGGAGGGAAAGTATGAAAAAAGTCGCTTTGTTTTTATATTTTCTTATAGTAATTCTTGGCTTTTCCATGGGATGTTTTAAGACAGAGCATGCCATTATCCTATATGAAGATGGACTAACCGCTCAGGCTAGCTTTGTTGCAGCAGCTTTTGAAACTTACAGAGACAATGTGATAAACCTTATTGGAAATGATCCTGGAAATGTAACCATATTTTTAAAAAGCAGTGGTACAGTTACAAATGGAATGGCTAACTTTCTTACAAACACTGTAACCGTTCTCCCATGGCCACAGCCAAGCCCTTTCCTTAATTTTGATTCTTGGTATGAAACCGTTATAATCCACGAATTTTCTCACATATCCCATCTGAACTACACAAGTGGTTTTAACGCATTTGTTAAGCTTCTTTTTGGGCTGCCCATCTTCGACTCTCAATACAGGTCTCCTTTTGTCGAAGCTGTTCCAGTTTATTCTGAATCCAACCTTCTTGAAAGTAGCGGAAGGATAAACAA
>JAMOOR010000220.1 GCA_027065235.1 Thermotogaceae bacterium
TGAAAAGTGCCGATAAACTTCGTTTCTTGTAACTGTTGAATATCCCATCGTAGAAAATATAAGCCATGTTATACAAATTTCTTCCAAGAAGCTCTGGAAGTCCAAGCACTACCGCTATTTTTCGTTCTTTTGCGTATTGCATTATCTGATCTCTCGCCTCTCTCACAGATTTTAGAAAATCTTTCCTTAATAATAGGTCCTTCAAAGGATATCCAGTCAAAGCCATTTCGGGAAAAATAGCAAGATCAACGGCCTTCTTTTTAAATTCATCAATTGCTTCTTTTATCTTTTCAACATTTCCATTTATGTCTCCAACCGTTGGATTTATCTGCGCAAGTCCAAATCTCATGTTTCTTTCCTCCTTTATATCGTAGATTTCGTTAAAATCTCTTCCACTGCAAACTTATCAAGGCGTGTTTGAAACCTTATAGTTCGGTTTATGGGATCATAGAATAATATTTCCTCTTTAAAAAGTCTTCTTAATTCAATCAATTCCTCTTGTGTATCAAGTGATTGATTCTCCAGAACTTTTTTAAAGACCTCTTTCGTTATTCCTATATCTTCTCCATTGATCTTCTTCTCATCAAAAAAACTAAGTATTCTTGCCTTTGACTGCTTATAAAGATCTTCCACCTTTTTCATGGGATCACCATTTGACAATACCCTTTCCATCATCCAAGGAACTCCACCTATCTTTGCGATGACTTTCTTCGCTACTCTTTCATCAACACCTTCATCTATCAGTATCTTGACTGCTGTTTCATCGTCGAAGAAATCTACAAGATAGAATTCTGAAGTGTTCTTAAGTGTAGAATCGCTGTATACTTCTTCAATAAAGAAAGTATCAGAACTCATTACTATTACATGCGACAGGTGAAGAACCTTTGTTAACCTAACGAAGAAATTGAACAGTTCCTTCACAAGTGGTCTCTGAGGATTTTTATCCTCTCCATTTCCGTTCATGTACACATCCTTTAATTTCTGTAGCTCATCAAAGACAATTATTCCTATCTTTTCTTGTCCTCTTAGCTCTTCTTCCATATATACAAATGGATCTATTCTTCTACTTTCAATGAGTTCCTTTGTGCTAAGTTCTACTTTGAAGAATTTTAAAAGCCCTGCTTCAAAATTTTTACTTTTTTCCTGAAGTTTTCTGTATGAATCTTCGTCTATGAAAAATAGGTCAACAACATCTCTATAATTTGAAACAAGCTTACCCCGTAAATCAAACCAATACACTTGATGAGATTGATTAAAGTTCTCATCTTTTAACAGTTCATCTATTACATAAGACAGAAGCGTAGATTTACCAGAAGATTTGGGTCCATATACAAACAATATTGCATTTGGTTCTGACTTTAAATACGCCATCAGTTCCTCTTTTTCTTTCTCTCTATCCCAGAATTTCACACGACACCCCTCCCCGCCATTGATTGTATCACGGAGAGGAAAAAAGGTGAGAATGTAAGAAAAACAAAAGCTTTTCAGCTAAAGTCTTTCTTTTTATAAGATCAATAAAACTTGTAGTCAAAAAATCATTGATGAAAACGCAAGAGCAAGAGCAAGTATCCAGTATGGTTGATCTCCTTCAATATATGTTTGAAGGCTGATTGAAAATGAATCATCGTATGGTTCATTTTCAGGTATGTAGTATGTAACGCCGTAGCTTGCTCTGATCATTAAACCTAAATCAGGAATACTGTAGCCTGCCATGCTGAGATTTGTAAATCTGTATGATACACTTCCAGAGAAGAAATAACCTGAGAA
>JAMOOR010000221.1 GCA_027065235.1 Thermotogaceae bacterium
CCACATGTTTTGTAGCTTAACAACTGGTTCAGATTTTGAAGATCGCTTTAACATTTGATTCTGTAGAGCCAAACCCCATGTGCATATAAAAACATTGCCATATAGCGACTCAATAAAAACTGTCCTTTTTTACTTGATCTCTCCATTCAAAATTCAACATTAAAAATTAATAATTGAACACTGGATGTTCCGCTTCTTTCACCAATATATCTCTATCCGTCAACTCTTGTTTGTAGTAGGCGAGGGGATTCTTATATTTCTATCAGTTATTCTTGCTTCATTTATAATGTTTGGCAAAGAACTGGGTTTCATCCCTATGATAGAAGATATTTGGATCAAGGCAATGATTATAGCGATGGTAACTCAATTAAGTCTCTATTTTAATGATCTGTATGAATTCAAGACCTCAGACAGAACTATAGAGATTGCATACCGCTTGATACAGGCTCTTGGTGTTACATCTATTGTTCTTGCTATTCTCTATTACATCTGGCCAAATTTGATCATCGGACGATGGATCTTCTTTGTGAGCCTGTTAGTGCTAATAGGTTTTGTGGCCTCCTGGCGTCTTCTCTACTCAGCGATGATCTACAAAAAAATATTTACAGAAAAGGCTATCATGCTAGGAAATGGCCAACTTGCCATGAATATACTATCCGAAGTAGAGCAGAGGCCGGATTTGAGCTATGATATAAAGGCCATAGTGACCAACAACAATAGACAATCTATGGAAAAAATCTTTAACCCCTCAAAACTCATAAATGGGTTTGATCATATTTGCGACCTGACAGAGGAAGAAAAAATTGATGCTATAATCGTGGCGCTTGATGAGAAGAGAGGTGTGTTTCCATATAGACAACTCCTCGATTGCAAGGTGAGAGGCATAAACATTATAGACGGGGAAAGCTTCTATGAACGTATATCAGGCAAACTTTTAGTGGAAAATATAAATCCAAGCTGGTTGATTTTTTCAGATGGCTTTCAAAAATCAAGGTTTGTACGTATCAGCAAACGCGCCGTGGACTTCTTGGCTGCAAGTCTACTTTTAATTATTTTTGCCCCCGTTTCTCTAATAACTGCTATCGCAATTAAACTAGACAGCCCCGGCCCGATTCTTTTCTCCCAAGAAAGGGTAGGAGAAAATGGTAAGCTGTTTAAAATCTTCAAGTTCCGCTCAATGAGGGCAGATGCTGAAAAGCGTACCGGTCCCGTATGGGCAACGGAAGATGACCCAAGAATAACGCGAGTAGGCCGAATTATCAGAAAGCTAAGAATAGATGAAATTCCCCAGTTATGGAATGTCTTCAAAGGTGACATGAGCTTTGTTGGCCCACGGCCCGAACGGCCATATTTTGTGAAACAATTAAAGGAAAAAATTCCATATTACAACGAGCGTTTCACAGTCAAGCCAGGTATTACGGGCTGGGCACAGGTCAAGTATCCGTACGGTGCATCTGAGAAGGATGCCTTGGAAAAACTTAAGTACGATCTTTATTATATCAAAAATATGTCCATATTAATGGACCTATTGGTTATATTTCAGACCACCAAAACTGTCCTTCTCGGCCGAGGGGCAAGATGAAATTCAGAAGCCAGAAGTTAGAAGTTTTTGAGAGGAGATTTTCCATGAAAAGGGATAAGCCATTTCTAGAAAAAAATACCATGATAGTAAAAGAGTTTGATAAATATATCCTCGAATACCCAGAATTTGCCGAAAAGATTCCCGATAATTCGTTAGTTGTCATGCAGATCGAAGGGGATGAA
>JAMOOR010000222.1 GCA_027065235.1 Thermotogaceae bacterium
ATTTCCTTGTATTGAGACAAAATCTCTAAAAGTTCTTCTAGCTGATTAAATTTGATTGAAACAACAGTATAACCTGCTTCTTTTAACAGGCGTCTTTGTTCGGCATCTCTTTCTTTCACAGAGTTTAAGTCATGCACGGAACCATCACAAAATATACATATTCCCCCTCCTATGTCGTAATAAAAATCTACACGAGCTTTCAAACCTAAGTCCTCTTTCACAATCAACTTCTGTGCTTCGTCTGGAAGGCGTTTACCCATACGGTACAGACAATCCAAGAAATCCTTTTCCAGCTTAGAGCTCGGATCTATTCTTTCTAAAAGCCATTTATAGTGCTCCTCATGTGTAGAAAATCTCTCACTTAAAAGAACAGCTTCTCTACTCATTATGATAAGCACATCCTTAACAGCGAACCTGTTGATAATGGAATGATCGGGCTGGTTGTAATACCCTAAAAGACACCTGTAGCAGGCTCTAACGCACCTTTCATCTCCCTGTTCTATATCATTTCCCTGTTCGTCAAAATGACAAATACTTAATGCTTGTTTTGCAAGCTTTCGGATCAGAATCTGATCTTCAACCAATCTTTTAAGAACATCAAGACTTCCTTCACTTGCTTCCCACAACAACAGCCCTTTATATTCATCTCTACCAACTCTGAAACTTCCAATCTCACCTTCAGAAAGCTGAAACTCAACTGAAATAGCAGATAGAATAGCAGCCTCAAAAGAAGCGAGAAAATCGTCATTTCTGTGTTTTTCAGAAAAAGGTTGAATTAGAAGAACATTTTTAGTCTCTCTCACATAAGGATAAACCCGCCTAATCGAGTCACCCTGCACCACCAAATTCTTTTCCTGAATCCACTGGCCAGAGTTGAAATCCAAAAGGAAACCCTGTGGTTCTAAAGATCTACGCCATCCATAGTTGATAAGCCATACATCTGCCTGACCAAACGATACCTGGAAAAGCTCTTCTTTTCCAGCTTTTATTTTGAAAGCCTTTCTTCTTCCCTCAACGAATCTAAATGATGGCTCTACCTGATATCCATACCTAACCCTTTCCGACTCATCACATGTAACTCTTCTTCTTTTCGTAGCTCGCACATCACACATTTCAAACAGGTTTTCTGTCTCAAATGCCGTGCTGTGATCAAGCGACACTCCGCAGTTTTTACATACATCCTGTTCACCACTGTTAAAGTAACCGCACCTTTTGCAAATTACACCTCTTTTCAATCTCTTCTCAGCGTATCCAGAGGGCAGTAGAATCCCATCCACTATGAAGACACTTCCATCCTGATATATGAGGTTAAAGGGAGCAAATTCTCTTATTGCAAGAAACTTAGGTCTTGAGATAAACTCACTTTTGTCCTGTTTCCTGATAAAAGCTCTAATAGGCAGTCTCGGAAAGTTGTATCCCGGTAGAAATCCTTCGGCTGCCAGATATCTATAAGGATAAAACTCAGATTCGGAGTCATCGGATTGATTAAGCAGAATGGTCAATTGTCTCTCAGCTTCTCTTTCTCTTCTTTCTGCATCCTTTCTTCTTTTTCCAACATCTCTACCTCTTAGTGCTCTCAAAGCATCTTTTTCTTTCCTTGCCTCTTCTATTTCCGATATAGCGATTTCGTATAGATTCCTAAACCGCTCAAAAGCTTTTCTGAAACGCTGAGGGACAAGTTGAGCTTCCTGCTTAATCCAACCATCATCTGGAAATAGCCCGAACCTTCTATTTATGCTTATCGCCTCATTTAT
>JAMOOR010000223.1 GCA_027065235.1 Thermotogaceae bacterium
TTCAACCTGTTCTATTATCAACCTGTTTTCTGATGTGTCCACCCAGTATTTTTGTGTTGCTTCCCTTGGATTGAGCTTACCTTGAATCCTTTTTGCTATGTAGTTAATCACACTCCATGGATTGTAAAGCTTTTCTCTTTTTCCTATCCTGTAGTTGCCATACCATTTATCAATTATCTTTTTATCTTCACGATTAAGCTTGTAGTACTTTAGCATATCATTCACTTCATCTTCTGTGAAACCATATTTGTCTGACATTTCATTGTCAAATACTGTAAATACAGCCAGGTTGTTAAGTCCGGAGAATATCGACTCTTTAGCTATTCTGTATACGCCTGTGAGGACAGCGAAGGAGAAGTATGTATCACTACCTTTTAGTGCTGATGTTAAAAACGCCCTCATGAAATCTACCATGTTATCGTAATAATCAGGGTCTTTATGCCTGTTTGTATATGCACTCTCTATCGGTACATCATATTCGTCTATCAAAACGATTGGCATTATCCCTCTTTCCTCATACAAAGCTTGAGAGAGTATATATAAAGATTTCTTGTACAGCGAAAGGTCTCCTTCTCCTTTTGCCAGTTGCATTATTTTCTCTTTTGTTATATCTGAAACATTTAAATCAATATACTTTTGGGCGAGCTCTGATATGAGCTCAACAAGGGAGTTTCTTGCCTCTTTCCAGTTCTGCTCTTTTATACTTTTGAAAGATATATATATAACCGGATACTTATGATAATGCTCTTTCACAAATTCTTCCTCGTTCCATATCTTCAAGCCGGTGAATAAGTCTTCTTCCTCATCCATTGAGAAAAACCTTAGCATCATGTCCATGTTTAAAGTTTTGCCAAACCTTCTTGGGCGTGTGATGAGTTTTATCTTTCCTGATAACTCAACAACATCTTTTATAAGCATGCTTTTGTCGATGTAATAATAATCTCCTTTTATAAGTTCTTTGAAGTTCTCCACACTTGTAGGGAGCTTTTTCACTTTTTATCACCACCCTAATAATTGCTCTTTCCTATAGATTGATTATACTCTAAAAACGAAAGGGGCTCATAACGAGCCCTGCAATTTTTATCCCCCATGTAGTTATATTGTCTTGTAAAACTACACTTAAAAGGAAAAGAGACGGGTTAAAATGATGGTTTCAAATCTGTCCTGAGTCTCAATGAGGACATATGCATAGCTCTTGAAACCACTGGCTTTTATTCTCATAACCTTTCTTCTTTCCTTGAAAGCCTCGATTTCAAGGTAGCGATAACAGCTATAGCACGAAAGTTAGCGGAGCTGGTTTTTATACTCTGGAAAAGGAATATCCCCTTTTCCTATTAACTGGTAAATATCTTCATATCCATTCAGGGGCTTTGCTAAATACCCTCTTGAAAATGAAGAGGATTTTATGTAAAATTCTCACCGCAGTGTTTATGGGGTTCTTTGAAAGCCCCCATCGTCTAGCGGCCTAGGACACTGGCCTTTCAAGCCAGAGGCAGGGGTTCGAATCCCCTTGGGGGCGCCATGAGGTGGGTGGGCGCGTAGCTCAGTGGGAGAGCGCCTGCCTTACAAGCAGGAGGTCGTAGGTTCAAGTCCTGCCGCGCCCACCAGAAAGAAACCCAATGGCCAGGTAGCTCAGTTGGTAGAGCACTGGACTGAAAATCCAGGTGTCGGCGGTTCGATTCCGCCCCTGGCCACCAGCGTTAACCGCCAGTATAGACGCTTCGAAGACATCTGTTTAAACGCCACCTAACAT
>JAMOOR010000224.1 GCA_027065235.1 Thermotogaceae bacterium
TTTTGCAGAGAACTATAAAACAAATTTCCCCATGCTTCAAGTTTCCTCGTCCGACCAGCAGAAATCCCGGAAAGAACAGGACTTGCAGTATTTCGTCCGCCTGACCGGTGGAGGTTTATCCGCTGCAAGTATCGGGCGCATGGTGTTCAGAAGCGATTCGATTTTCGATTCCAGCTCAGGCGTTAACTTCACCCGTTCGGTTTTGCGCTCCTTTGGAAAGAGCAGAATTCCCTCAAATTCAAGGCCTTTCTCATGCTTGAGGTAGTAGAGGTAATATGCTAACTGGAGCCGTGCGGCCTCGATATGCCTTGATGACTTCTTGACTTCGGCAACGAGTTCGCCCCTGAAAAGGTCGATCTTGAGGAGCTGATCGACAAAGATTTCCTTGCGATATCGCTGATACGACGTCTCATGGACAAGTCGGCCGAGGGCGAGATATTCATGGTCGCTGTCGGAACTGATGTGATGATAGTAAAACCATGCCTCACGGGGGCAAATTTGAAATGAGTAAAAGACTGTGGCGGTTATTTTCATAGCAGTTCCTCCAGAACGCCTGCGAGATACGCAGGCAGGAATATGAACTTAGTGCTTTCCCTCTCAATGACTTTAAGATTTCCTTTGTAAAAGACATAAGCGGATTCGCATCCATATTTTTTGGAGAAGCTTATGAGAGACTTGCCCGGTGTGCACCTCGTGGAGGATTTAACCTCGATAGGGATGAGCTTTCCGTCCTTTTCGATCACAAAATCAACTTCTGCTCCTCCTTTGGTTCTCCAAAATCTGAGCTCCGATCCGTATTTGACAAGTTCGGATGCAATAAGATTTTCCAGAAGCTGTCCCGTGTCCACGCGCTCCGATGGGTCTCTGAAGTCGTTGATTGTTGCGTTTCTAAGGCCGTTATCGAGAAAGTAAACTTTCGGATTTTTCACAATTTCTGTCCTTTTATTCCTGTAAAATGGCTTCGAGAGCTTGATTATGTAAGTCTCCTCAAGGATGGAAAAGTATTTCTTGACCTCTCTCAACGATATTCCCGTCATGTTCGAGAGTTCAGAGTAGTTCAGTAAGTTTCCTATTTGAAGGGAGAGGGCTTTCATAAATCTGTTAAAAGGGTATTCACTCGACAGTCTGAAAAATCCTCTGATGTCCTTGAGAAGATATGTGGTTATGAGGTTTTTTAAAACGAGCTTCTTTTCATCGGTTTCCATTGCAGTAACGACTCTCGGAAAACCTCCATAGATCACGAATTCTTCGAGAAGTTTTAAGAGCTTTTCGTGAATAAAAGAAGGGACGGGTTCCATCCGAAGGGCTTTTTCTCTTGAGATTTGAAACTCTCCGGGTGCTCGAAAGGTGAAAAACTCCTTGAGTGTGAACGGAAAAAGCTCAAGTATGAAAATCCTGCCCACCAGAAAGGCCGGGAGTTTTACCGTAAGTTCCAAGCTCGACGAGCCGGATACCAGAAATTTCTTTTTGTAAGTGTCATAAAGGAATTTGAGATTTTTTCCACCGTTTTTTGAATACTGGAATTCGTCGAGAAAAACGAAATTGTGGTTTTCCACATAAAGTTTTGCGAAGGTCTTGATGTCCTCATCGAACAATCCGACGATTTCGGGATCTTCAAAATCAAGGAAGATTTTGGTGTCATCGATGGTATCAAAGATCCGTTTCATGAGGGTGGTTTTTCCGACCTGCCTTGCTCCGAGAACAGCGACAATTTCAGGCGCATCCATCAACTTCCGAATTTTCTTTTCCAATTCCCTCTCGATGTAAATCATAACCTAACTATTTTAGCAAAATGTGTAAAAATAGCAAGGCTTGTTTGGAAATGCACGTTTTACAAAATAAATTTGAATTGATGCAACAAAATTTTATCATTGACCAAAGAAATCATGTCTAAGAAATAAGCGAGTCCTTCCTCTTGTTATGATTTTCCCAGGTAACACATAAGGTTTAGGATGTTGGTAATGTTCTTTTTTGCGAAATCCAGGGATTATCTGAGAGAGTGTTATCTTTGCGTGTTCCACAAAATCGTCCAATAAAGCAATAGTCCCACCTTTTTCTTTAGAGCAAATTAGTTTCTCCACAGCAAGTTTTTTAATGTCCTCATCAACTTCTATTTTTTCAATGGATTTACACCATGTAAAGGAATCTTTAGCACCTAAGTATCTTATGTTCTGCAAAGCTTTTTCAACATAAGATAGCAGTTTTTCGGAAGGCAAGCCAATTAAGACATCAAAATCACCTTGGAATAAAGCATATTCCCTAATATGAGGACGAGAAGGATAGTAACTTCCATCTTCATCCAATCCTTTGTTAGACTCTATTGCTGGGACACTTCGGTATCTCATAAATGCTTTGAATGAAAAAGCCGCTTTAGGAGGAATAGCATAGACTCTTATCTTAGGAAGGTATGGAACTAAATTTTCTGCATTATCCGCATCACCTCTCTGTAATAATGCTGCAATCATAGCCATTTTCACTGTCAACGGAGAAACAACAAAAGGTGTAATTGATGCAATTGCCACTGTTCCTGGCATTCTGTAATGAAAAACATGAAAATGAAAAGTAGCTTTAACCCATACTATGGTTTCAACATCTCCAGTTTCAATTTGATTCTTTTTTGCCATCTTTATCGCCATCCTTGTTTAACTTTAAAGTTTGTAGAACCTCATCAAAAGCTTCTTTCAATCCTTTGGATGATCCATTGTTTTTGTTGGAAATTTTATCAAATTTTATGATTTTGTATTCCCCTTTATACGAATCTCCCAGTTTTTCCAGGATCTCCCTATATTCCTCGTTCGGCTTTATGACCGGAATCTCATTGTTTTCCAACTCGAATTTAATGGGGGAATAGAAAGGTGCTGCACCATTTTTAGAAAGCACTATTACACCTTCAAGTAAACCACTCATGTGTTGAAGCCATCCTGTTTGTTTAGCAAAAGAGGGGGATATAAGCCACTGTTCTATGGCATCCAGCAAACATTTTATACGCTTTTTTCGTTCTTCATCATCAATATACCTTTTTCCTTTGAATTTTTCCGGATTTAACCACCACCAATCGTTAAAGCCAATTCTGTCAAGATCAATTCTTATAACCCCTCCATAAATTCCCACACGCATATTCTGAACGAATAGGCCATGTTCTTGGTCCGGATAGTAAGCGCTATGTTGTGTGTAATCTACAATAGCAGGGTGCTCAGTGATGAGCCATCCTACTTCAAATGTTGAATCTCTTTTGAGAGTTCCTTGAAAGTTTTCTTTTTGCTCTAATGCTATTAAAAAGCCGCCAACATCACAAAGAGCACAGTTTTTGATCAAATACTCAGTAGCTTCGGGATATTGAACGACTTGCAATATCGGCATTTCTTTCTCACTTGAGCCTTTTTTAATCTTTTTCGTGGGAGCGTTTTTTCTCATCCAACCTTTAAGTGCTTCTCTTCCTCTATCTGGGATTAAGCCTTTACATCTATTGTGAATTGGGACTTTAGCATCCTCACACAATTTGACAAAATTTTCCAGAATATGCCTTCTGACTATTTCTCCGCTAATCCCATCATATTCCTTATCCCCAACTGTAATTCTCCGCGGTTCCATCACATTTGTGCCACCTGAACCTTCATTGTTGGCGGCATGAAATCCAAGTTGAATCCTGAAAGATATAGATAAACTACGATAGTCCATGATATACCTCCTTTATTGAGAGATGTTTTCAGCCTCTTTATGTTTTTCCCATTTCTGCCCTGCTTAAGACATCCAAAAGAAAGATAGCTTTCCACGCACGGAAAATTTTTTCATTTTTTAAATCTCTTTCTATGCTTCTCAATTTTTCAGAGAGATTCTTAGCTTTTATCAAAGCATGGCTGAAGGATAGATTTTCCCCACTCTCCACCTGTTTCCTGTAAATTCCCCTTGAGATAATATGCTCGACCTGTTGGATAAACTGAGTGAAGTTTGTAGAATTCTCCAACCTTGTAAACTGATTCATCCATCCTTTTTCTTTAAAATTCAAAGCCTTGGCAAGAGACTCACTTATCTGCCACGGGATATCAGGAATTTCAATATCCTTTGTTTCCTCAATCATTTTTTTCACCTCCTTGACATAAATAGATTTATTTAAAAGGTATTTCCCTACCCATCTCACTTTCACATCATCAGTGTCCATAAGTCTAACTTTTATTTGTTGAATTTTGGAAATAGAATCTACATCAATATTTACAACAAAGTTGGCAAGATATCGAACCAGTGTTTTTACACTTTCGTGGGTATTTTGTCCTCTGGTTTCACTAAAAATGCGTTTAAAATGTTTGATTAGCGATTGGATAATTTCATCGTCTCTGTTCTCAATCCAATAAACACAAAGTTTTTCTAAACCTAAAAAACCACTCTCCGAAAATACAGGGATTCCAGTTGGACCCTTTACCTCCCGATTATATACAAAGTCAACGACAGGCAATCCCTTGTTTAAAAGTTCAAGGAGAATAGAAACAGAAGCCCATACGGCAGCGACCCATCCACTTGCAGAATGCGTGAAATTCTTTTCATAATCCAAGAAGCCACTGATAACAAAATGCTCTTTAAATATAGGCAAGATAGAAATTCTATCTTTTTGTCTATTTGTAAAACTTGTAGCCTTAGCAGAAAAGGCTCTTCCCAATGTGGCAGCAGCTAAGTCTTGAAACTTCACTTTAAATTTTTTCATAGTTTCACCAGTGGATCGGGGTGCTAAAATTTCGTATTTTTGGAGTGGGTCGAAACTCCGGGTTCCGATTTGAAAGGCACAATCATACTCGGCCTTTAATTCTTCGAGTCTCCCTTTTGCTTCTGAACCACTTTTAAAGAATTTTGTCAATTCATCCCAATAAAAAGTTCTCTTTTTAGGATCCTCAAAGAGTCTCCGCTCTTTGTTAGTTAAATTTAGCTTCTCTATAATCCATAAAATCTGGCTTCCGTTTCTTTTAACTGGTGCTCCTGAAAGTTCCCAAAAAGCTCCCTTATCTTCTATTTGTGCCGAGGCTGTCCCAAAAAATAAATGTGCAGCCCCAATAAGGCGAGCTGTGTCGTAAAATACGGCTCCGGTTTTATAAACCTTATAAACTTCCTTCGGAATTTTTATTTTTTCAGGCAACATCTTTCCTCCCTCCTGTTAATTCAATTTTCACATCGCCAGCATCTTCCCAATCAGCTATTTTTACCACTCTATTGGTCATGCAATAAATCAGATAAAAATCGTCAGTAGGTGAAGGTGGCTCGTCCATTTCGGTGCCTTGCTTCACAGCCTCTATGGCTTTTTCAATAAGCGTATTAAGTCTATCCAATTCGCTCTTCTCTATGATATTTAAAGCTCTCACTACTGCTGACAAAATCTCATTCTTTGCTTCATTTGTAATTTTAAAATCTCCCTTCTTAATGCCCCCCATAAACTCCAAACTATGATGGCGAGAAGTTGCGAGAGCAATTGAGTCTAAAAAGCGGTAATCCCCTAATAACTTTCTAAGGAAAATTTTAAGGAAGGGGTAAGCAAAAATAGCGTGAGCCGGTGGTCTTCTGAGTTTTTTCTTAATTCCTTCATTTTGGATAGGGCTTGTTCGTGCAATGAATCCTTTATTCTCAATTTCCATCCCTCTAATAATCTCTTCATTTTTCCACATGATACTCTGCCACTTCTGGTTTAGCTTTCCAATATCATGGAATAAAGCGGATATCTCTATCGAAAACACAAGTTTATCAACAAATTGTGGATCTTCAACCAAATTGCCGCCGATAACTTTTTGAGCCCATCTTTCTAAAAAGGGACGATAAAAAAATTCCAAAATCCTTTTAGCATTTTTATAAACTCCTAATGAGTGCTCTTGCCATGTTTGAAATTTGCCTTCTAAAAACTTCTCTCTTTTTTCCTCTAACGGGATTTCCTCAAAGCCAACCACTCCGCCTGTTCCTTCAAAATTTAATCCTTCCTCATTTGAATAGCTTGCCACTCTGTTTGTTAGTATGTATGAATTTCCCGGTAAAATCTCATCCAACGAATAAACTGGGTAAATTTTCAATAAAGGTTCATCTTCCGCTATGATAGGATTTTCCGTGAGTTTAAAAATGCTTTCCGCATCAATATATTCCTTTGCCTTTGATATAAATACTCCGTAAGGAACGCTTACATATTGAAGTTTGTAACCTTTATTTATCTGCTGTTCTACCTCTTCTTTCTTTTCAATAATAGCCACATAGACATTTGAGATATTTCGTAGGGTCCTTTCTATTTCATCTGGATAGCCTATCCTGAAAGCTCTTTCAAAAATTCCTATTGCTTCAGATGGGGTGATTACTCTACTCATTTTTGGGATTCCTCCTTTTAGATTCTTCATCAAAAATTTCCTTTAAAACATCGTTTGCTTCGCTATAATCAATTTGTTTTTCTCCTTGCAAGTATATCTGGTATATTTGGTCAAGAACTCTATTGACTAACTCATTTTCTTTGTCCCAATACAGATCAATCGCATCTCCAGCTTTCCGAAGTTCTTTCTCAAGAATTTTCTGTGTAACTTTTGATATACGAACGGATTGAGATTTTTTATTTTTCTTTATCAAAATACTATCAGTATAAGGCACATACCATTGGTCCTTTTTGTCTCCGTTCTTCACACCGGGCTTCATCACGATAAAGAGTCCCTTAAGTTGCTCTTTTTTGTGCGGACGAAAACGCTGGCAGCGCCCCGCTCTCTGAATCAAAGAGTCAATTGGAGCAAGTTCCGTAATTACAAGCGGAGCAGATATGTTTACTCCAGCTTCAGCAACCTGAGTTGTAATTAGAATTGCTTCACCCTCGCTATCTTTGCCGAAAAATTTTTCGATTCTGTTAACGATGGTCTTTTTATCTTTCTTAGTGAAACGTGAGTGTGCCAAAATTACATTTTCACTATTAGTCAAGTTTAATAGACTCTTCACTCGTTTATAAACCTCTATTGCTCTCTGCACTGTGTTCACAAACACAATGATTTTCCTATCACCGTCAACCTCAATGCTTTCCCAATTTTCCCATTTATCCTTGACCATCTCAGCTATAGCCGCGGGCGTTTTTCTCTCCCATCTAAAATTTGAACCTGCAAATTCTCCAACAAGTTCCATTTGAACCTTTCGCCAACTGTCTCTTGCTGAAACATCTTTTTTAGATGCCTCAACTACTGCAAGCTCCGCATTATTTTTAAAAAATTCTATGACGGATTTCGGTAAAGTGGCTGTCATTACACATGATAATAATCCCCATCTATTTCTTAAATAAAGAATAGAGAAAAGTAACTGTAATCCTCTTTGAGGTGAAAGTAAATGAACTTCATCAAAAACTGAGTAATTTAATAAAGATGCTGCAGCAGCTGAATGGCTGTGATGGCGCGCCCATGACAGAGGTGCACCTGCGAATGCAGTGAAATATTGGTCAACTGTAGTTATTATCGCTCGTTCACTAAAAAATTGACTTTCTGGTTCATCTCCATGATGAATCGTCGGCATAATGTTGCCAATTTCACTTAATTCCTTTTGAACACCCCCAATGAGTGCTCGTAAAGGCAGACTATACATAAGTCTTGTTCCTAAAAGCGGATTTTCATTTAGACCGTGTATAAAAGGAAGAATCGCTGCCCGCGTTTTCCCAAGCCCTGTTGGAGCCACTATCAAAACGGATTTGTTATTTAACAGTGCCTTTTCAGATTCAATTTGAAATTTCCTCAATTTTACGAAACTTTCATTTGTCATAGTGTTTCTCCTTATTTATCAGCTCCCCTTCTCCCAACAAGTCGTAAAGCACCACAAGACCATTATCTATCCAGAAATTCCCTGTGGGATTCTGGAGCGAAATTTTAACCTTTGGCATGATTTACACACCTCCCTGTAAGGCTGTGTTCTGTCCCATACACACCCCTGACACTTCGGCCGATCTCGATTAGAGCTTTGATCATCTGTAACCTCCGGGTTCAATAAAAATTGCCTCTGCATTCTAATGCCATGATTCGTTTGTTTTCAATAGGTTAATCTACCTATTGCTCCCAATTTTGCAATCAGGCTCTATTTTGCATTATATTCGACATTTTGAAAAATGGAGGGCAATCCTATGAAAGATGTGCCTCTTATTCCGCTCGAATTGTTCTTCGGCGATGCTAAGGTAACAAATGTCAAGATTTCTCCGGATGGAAGGTTTATCTCATTCGTGGCGCCGCTTGATGGATTCAAAAATATCTGGGTGATGGACAGGGAATCGGGCGAAAAATGGCCTGTTACACGGGAAAAAGGGCGGGAGGTCGTCTGGTATCAATGGGCGTGGAACGGCGAGCAGATCCTTTACTTTCAGGATGTTGATGGAGACGAGAATTTCAGGATATTCGCCGTTGACTATCGAGGAAAAGGCGAGCCGAAGTTGCTCACACCTGAGAAAGACGTTCAGGCGCTTCCGATAAGGAGCCATCCAGATTTCCCGGATGAGGTCCTTATACACATGAATGAGAGGGATCGGAGCCTGATGGACATCTACCGCCTGAATACGCGCGCGGGCGAACTCGAACTTGTTTTTGAAAACAGGGTTGGTGCTTCATCCCTCATCGCCGATGAGAAACTCCAGCTTGTGGCTTACAGCGTGCCGCTTGAGGAGGGCGGTTTCGCTGTCTATGCAAGGCGCAGGGGACAGTTTGAGCATCTTTTCGATGTCTCGCAGGAGGATGAGCTTGCCACAGGCCTGCTTCATGCCAGAAACGGCAAGCTCTACATGCTAAGCAGCGTCGGACGAAATACCAACGCATTGGTTGAAATTGACCTTGAAACTCTTGAAGAGCGGGTGCTTGCGAGCGATGACGAATATGACCTCGGCTTCGACTTTCTGTTTCATCCTCGTGCACCACGTCCTGAGGCCATCGGTGTGGTCAGGGAAAAACTGGAGTGGATAGTGCTGTATCCCGAAGTGGAAGGCGATTTTGAACGAATTGGTGAGCTTGAGTCCGGATTTTTCACGGTCGCTTCACGGGACGAATCCAACAGGTGGTGGATTGTAAGTTTTGAGGGCGACAGGCAATCCGCCCATTACTACCTTTACGATCGGGAAAGCAGGGATGCCGAGCTGCTTTTCGTTGCCAGACCTGAACTTGAGAAATATCCGCTCGCTGAGATGAAACCAATAACCTATGTCGCGCGTGACGGGTTGAAAATTCACGGTTACCTCACGCTGCCTGTGGGCGTTGAGCCGAAAAATCTGCCGGTCGTCGTGCTTGTCCATGGCGGACCGTGGGCGCGCGATGTCTGGAGATACAA
>JAMOOR010000225.1 GCA_027065235.1 Thermotogaceae bacterium
TATTATGTCTATATCATCATTTATCACTTTTTTAAGAACCTCTTCAGCTTCGTTTAACCAACCTTCTTCTTTCGCTCCAGCCAATACATTTATAAGCTTTGAATACACTTCTTTTTGTAGTTCTTCAAGTGCTTTCAGGGGATCTTCACTCTCTACTATTTCCTCCAATATCCAAGGAACCCCACCGGCTCTTTTCACGATCTTTTTTGCTGTTTCATCATCGATTCCTTCACTTGCAAGAATACTGCAAGCAGTCTCATCATCGAAGAAATCGACAAGATAATACCTTGAAGTGTTCTTAAGTGTTGAATCGCTATAAACTTCCTCAATAAAGAACGTATCAGAACTCATCACTATCACGTGTGATAGATGAAGAACTTTCGTTAGACGAACAAAGAAATTGAAGAGTTCTTTTATAACTGGACGCTGATTTTTTCCATTCATATACACGTCTTTTAACTTTTGCAATTCATCAAAAACAACTATATGCTTCTTTTTGTTTTTCCTCAACACTGCTTCCATATATTCAAATGGATCCGCAAGTTTCGAATAAAACTCATCTTTAAGAGTCGTTTTTATCTTAAACTTTGCAAGTACTGGCAGACCAAAGTTGGCTTCGCTTTCTACGCTGCTTATAAACTTCCCCGCTTCTGTATCTTCCGCCCTGAAAAATATATCCACAACGTCCCTGTACGAGGAAATCATTTTTCCTCTTAGGTCATACCAATACACGTCATATTTCTGTATAAACCATTTTCTTTTAGAAAGTTCTCTTACAACCTGATACAAAAGCGTACTCTTTCCCGAAGATTTCGGGCCATATACGAATAAAATAGCATTTGGTTCTGATTTGAGGTAATGCTTTAGCCATTCTTTCTCTTTTACTCTGTCCCAAAATTTCATAATCATTCACCTCGTCAAATACTCGTCATGTCCTGCCCGCCGTCAACCACTATGGTCTGTCCTGTTAAGAACGCCGCTCTTTCCGATGCAAGAAAAGCAACAACCGCCGCTATCTCTTCAGGTTTTCCCATCCTCTTCATCGGTATCTTTTCAGATGATTTTTTCAAAGCTTCATCGAAAGATATTCCTTCCCTTTTTGCTGTATCTTCTACAAGCTGTTTTACTCTATCTGTTAAAGTATAACCCGGTGCAACGGCATTAACGGTTACTCCAAAGGAAGCTAATTCCCTCGATAGTGTTTTCATCATACCGGTGATTGCCATTCTGATTCCATTCGATAAGATTAAATTCGGAATAGGATTCCTTACCGATATCGATGTAAGAAATATAATTCTTCCCCAACCGCTTTCCTTCATCTTCGGTGCAAAAAGGTATGTCAGCTTTTGAGCACTCAAAAAGTTTAGTTTGAACGAGTCTTCCCAATCTTCAGAATTTACATCAAAAAAACCTCCAGGTTTTGGCCCACCGGCGTTCAAGAACAGAATATCGGCTTTTCCAAACTTTTTCACCGTGATGTTAAAGATTTCTTTTAACGTTTCTTCATTTCTTAAATCGCCGGCCACAGTTAAAACTTCCACATCGCACTTTTCCAACTTTTCTTTTGCTTTTTCCAGATTTTCCTTACTTCTGGAATTTATAACGAGATTGACCCCTTCTTTTGCAAACTCTTCAGCAACTGCAAATCCTATTCCCTTACTAGCTGCGGTAACAACAGCTACCTTTCCTTTAATTCCCAACTCCATAATTTCACCTCACCTGTTCACCAACCTTCTT
>JAMOOR010000226.1 GCA_027065235.1 Thermotogaceae bacterium
CATCAACAGAGCAAAATATTGTTAACTTGATAAAAGATCTTATCCGATAACTTCACCAAAGGATCTTTTTGTCGCAAAAAAGTTTCATTGTCTAATCAAACCTCACTTGCCTATTCTACCAGATATTTTGCATTTCTCTTAAAAAATGATCTGTCAAAACTTCTATCTTTTCGCTTCACAACTCTTTTTATACTTCTTCCACGGTTATCTTTACCCTTTTTCCACAAAAGGCTATTCCAAATCCGATAACTCCATATCCAAGGCTTTTCATCTTTGTGTAGTATCTTCTCTCTCTTATCTGTTTCAAAGCGTCTTTTGATAAAGTTTCTAAATCGTCTTCTTTGCTTGATCTTTTAATCTCAAAAATGGCGGCATATTCTCCATACTCTTTTGATTTCGGGTACACCACAACATCAAGCCTGCCATAGCCGCTTTCCATTTCGCTCTCTACAACATATCCGTTAATTGCTATAGCAAGCAAGCCAAGCAAAAAGCCTTTATAAAACCTCTCCACTTCATCTTTTGCTACATCATAATAACTTAGACCATTTTCTAAGAAGCCTTTCAAGCTTTTCTTGAATTCCTCGTATTCTCCCTTTGTTAACATGTCCTCAAGCATGTCATACATGCTTCTTATGTCCTCTTCCGTCTCTTCCTCTATCCAGTCAAGTACGGTGTCTTTGAAGAACATCATAATCTCTTCATTTGGTATCCAAAACGCATACCTTCCTATGTCGACCCACCTTGCGTTTAGGTATCCACTGCTTGCAAAGAGCACCCATACACCATGTTTTTTCTTTTCCATCTCCCTTAACGATAAGCTGGGATCAATTCTTACCGTAACTTCTTTCCTTTCAAGCAGCATGTCTAAGTCTTTCTTCAACAATTTGTTCTTTTTTACTTGTTCTATTATCAATCTGTTTTCTGATGTGTCCACCCAATATTTTTGTGTTGCTTCCCTTGGATTGAGATTACCTTGAATCCTTTTTGCTATGTAGTTAATAATGCTCCATGGGTTGTAAAGCTTCTCTTTTTTACCTATCTTGTAGTTGCCATACCATGTATCGATAGTTTTCTTATCTTCCTCTGTGAGGTTATAGTAGGATAATATTTCATCGATCTCATCTTCCGTGAAACCATATTTGTCCGCCATTTCATTGTCAAATACTGTAAATACAGCCAAGTTGTTAAGCCCAGAGAATATAGATTCTTTAGCTATTCTGTAAACGCCAGTAAGGACAGCGAAGGAAAAGTATGTATCACTTCCCTTTAGTGCAGATGTCAAGAAAGCCCTCATGAAATCTACCATGTTGTCGTAATAATCAGGGTCTTTATGCCTGTTTGTATATGCGCTTTCTATCGGTACATCATATTCGTCTATAAGGATGATTGGCATCACACCTGTCTTTTTGTATGCCATGTTCGATATTCTCCATAATATATCTTCATAGTCTGCTTTCTCTGCTTCCTTTTCTATTATCCTTCTTAGATACCTTTTATCATCTTCATTTTTTGCCCATTTAAAATGTATTTTCGCAAGTTCTGCGAGCTCGTTTTTCAATCTCCCATAAGCATCCTTCCAAGTAGATTCCTTTACTTTTTTAAACGACACATAAATCACCGGATACTTATGATAATGCTCTTTCACCATTTCTTTCTCGTTCCATATTTTCAAGCCGATGAATAAATTATCTTCTTCATCCATAG
>JAMOOR010000227.1 GCA_027065235.1 Thermotogaceae bacterium
CCGTTGAGGTTTACAACCCTTGCATTGGGAACTGTTTCTTTTATCTCCCTTATCCACTTCTGCACCAGATGTGGAGGACACATGATAATCACTCGATAGGCACTTTTTGGCATCAGGTAGGAAGTGGCTAAAGACATGATAGTGTTGTGGACAATAATATGATTGGCCACAAAGTTATGGGTATCCTCCACTTCCAGATCATATACCCAGTCATCGTAGTCAACATCCTCTATTGACTCGATTCTTAGAAATGTGAAGTCACTTTCCAGACGATACTTCAATAGGTCATAAAGCTTTTTAACCTCAGCCATATCTACACTGGACAGTTTTTCAGCAAGCTTTAGTGACGCAGGAGTATTTTTTGCTCTTAACTCCGTAGCAAGATCGCCGTTTATAATCCTTTCTGTCAAATTGAGAAGCTTCAGTGCCGTGTCTGGATTCATGGTCGGTTCCAAGCCTTTTACATATACATTTGCAAAGAGATTGCTAATACTTCTGGTAACACCAGTAATTTCTTTTAATTTTCCAACAATATCAGCTACATATACTCCACCCCAATTGCTGTTCCGTTTAATATTGAAAGACTGCATAAGCTTTTTCCTTTTCCTTTCGCAATCACTTCCTATTAACTGACTCCATTTCTGAACATCTATTCCTGAGAGCCCAACTCGATAATATGGACGCTTAATACCGCTTCCATTTGTAGCGCACTTGAAAGAACAGCGAATCGTAGCTTTTATTCCAAACCGTTTCATCAAAGCCTTTAACTGATTAGCCATAATTTTTGAAGCTGTGGTAAGCTCTATATGCTGGCAATTAAGTCTGGTTTCTATGGAGCCTTCTGAATCGAAAAAAGCCCTAAGAAAATTAGCAAGGTCTCTATCAGAAGCCTGCATAACAAAATCAGGGATTTTTCGTTCTGCTGATTTTGTTCCCCAAGGATATCCAATACTGATCATCCACTTGCGAAATTCTTTCCCAGAAATGCGGATATGGGGTGCTCTGTTTTTGCAACGAGTAAGAGTTACTTTGCTAACTCCATAGCAATTCTCTGCTAAGCGTTTCAATTTTAGCAACACCTTTTCATCTTTTTGTGTTATTACTGCTCCAGCGCATGTGGGATTCTCAGATCCTTCAGCTAACATATAAGCGAGAAGCTCTGGTGACACAGGCATCCTTTGAGGGTTTTCTACTAACTCTTTCATAGGAACAGCTACATAATCGCCTTTAGATAGCTTTGCTGTCCAGCCATGTGGAGTGAGCAGTTTGTGAATCTGGGTTATCATTATCGAACTGCCGTCTGAAAGAGTTATCCTTCTCAGCTTTGTTTTAACCTTCTGCCTGTAAATTGATTTTACCCGTTTCAGGCATAGCTTCCCTTCCTTGTTGAGTGAAAGAACACTGAGAGGTTTTTTGAGAGGATAAAAATAACCCTCTCCATCAAAAACCCCTTTCTCTACATCCGCATATTCCGCAAAGAGATCTTGCACTGGGACAAGTGGCCCTCCTGTATGAATGAGAGTGTCTTTTGCAACACATTTGCCTGTTCCCATCTCTCCGACTGCAATAAGCCCCTTCTTGCCCTCTTTGTAGAATCCCTTTGCCAAAGCAAGAATTGCATCCTTCTGAGCAGGAAAGGGCTGTCTTTTTAGTTGTTTTAGCTTTTCTTCCTGCTCCCTTTCCCAAGCACCTTTCTTT
>JAMOOR010000228.1 GCA_027065235.1 Thermotogaceae bacterium
TTGAAGGCCTGTATTGCGGCTATCTGGAAGGATATATCAGAGGAGTCAACCTCGTGGTAAGAACCATCATAAAGAACCACTCTCACATCAACAACTGGGTACCCTGCCAAGACTCCTTTTTTCATCGCCTCTCTAATTCCTTTGTCGACGGATGGAATGAAGTTCTTCGGTATAACTCCACCAACTATCTGGTCGACGAATTCATAACCTGCTCCCCTTGGAAGAGGTTCAAGTCTTATCTTAACATGTCCGTACTGTCCATGACCACCGGTCTGTTTCTTGTGTTTGTGTTCAGCATCGGCTTTCTTTCTTATGGTTTCTCTGTAGGCTATCTTTGGTTTTCCAAGATCAACTTCAACGCCGAATATGCTCTTAAGCCTTTCCACCATAACCTCAAGATGGGTTGCGCCAAGTCCTGAGATGACCGTTTCCTGGGTTTCTGGATCGTATTCCCACTGGAAGGTTGGGTCAGAATCAGCAAGTCTTGCAAGTCCGTTGCTTATCTTATCTATATCCTGCTTGGATTTTGGATTTACTGATCTTGAATACATTGGCTCTGGATATTCTGGGAGGACGACTTTGAGCTTCCTATCCTTATGTACCAAAGTGTCTCCAACTGCGGATTCGGATAACTTCAAAAGGACTGCAACATCGCCGGCTCCAACTTCTTCAACTTCTTCTCTATCCTCAAGAAGAGGTACGTATATATGCCCAACTTTTTCTGTATTTTCTTTTCTCATGTTGATGAAACTGTCTCCAACCTTGAGTTTCCCAGCCAAGACTTTGAGGTATGTAACTTTCCCGACGAATTTAGAAACTTCAGCTTTGAAGATGACTCCAACGAATGGTTCATCATCGGTGAGGTTTATCTCAACTTCATCGCCGCTACTAAGAACTGCCTTGTATGGTTTTGCTTCAGCTGGTGAAATCCCTATTTCAAAGAGTCTGTCAAGGAAGGTGTCAATTCCTATCATCTTCTCTGCAGACCCTACAAGAACTGGAACTACTTCGCCAGAAGCGTATCCCTTTCTCAAAGCTTGAAAGATCTTTTCCGGTTCGACTTCCCCTTCTTCTAAGTATTTTTCCATAAGTTCTTCATCAAGTTCTACTATGTCTTCTATCGAATTGCTCTTTATCTCTTCAACGAAATCCGCTACATCTGCTGGAACTTCCGTTTCTATGGCCTTTCCACCATCGTACACGTAAGCCTTTCCAGAGAATACATCAACAACACCTTTAAAGTCAGCTTCTTTTCCTATTGGAATAAGAACTGGTATTATCTTTCTTTCGAATCTTTCCTTAAGATCGTCAAGAACCTTCTGGAAGTCAGCTCTCTCTTTGTCCATCTGGTTGACAAAGACCATTATCGGTTTTCCCATCTCTGCGGCTATTCTCCAATACCTTTCTGTTTGAATTTCTACACCAGCTGTTGCGTTAACTACCATAACTATGTTTTCAGAAACGAAGAGTGCGTTTATAACCTCACTCATAAAGTCTCCAAATCCTGGAGTATCGATAACCGTTACTTTTCCATCTTTCCACTCAAATGTTGCAAGATGGGAAGTTACGGAAGAGCCTTTTTCCTGTTCAATCGGGTCGTAATCAACCGCTTTTGGACCGGGTTTGTCCACCTTTCCAACAAGGTTCAATATGGATGAAAGAAGATGGGACTTTCCGCAGCC
>JAMOOR010000229.1 GCA_027065235.1 Thermotogaceae bacterium
AGCTTGGAAAATCCGTTTCAGCGATAAGCGAGATTCTTGAAATGATCACAGGAATAACTGAGCAGACGAATTTGTTAGCTCTTAACGCAGCTATAGAGGCTGCAAGAGCTGGAGAAGCTGGTAAAGGCTTTGCTGTTGTGGCGGATGAAATAAGAAAGCTTGCTGTTGAAACGAGAAAGTTCACAGAGGAAATCGGAAGCAAGCTCTCAGAACTTACTGCAAATTCCAAAGATACGGTGGATTATAGTGTAAGTCTTGCAGAATCCGTTAAAGCTCTCCTTGATGACATGAAAAATGTGGAAAGTGCTCTTAACATAATTCAAGAGAAAGTCGAAAATGTTACAAGAAGATCGGAAGATTTAGCAGCTGTCGCACAGGAGCAAAGCGCAACAGCCGAAGAGATGGCAGCCAATGTTCAAGATATATCTCACCAGATTTCCAGCGTATCTTCTGACATGGTCAGCGTTAACGATGTGATCAACAACATGGCCGACTTCATTGTTGAGATGGGAGCTCAAATCGATGAGCTCAGAAACGTAGCGAAGAAAACGACCGAGATAACAAAGCAGATACGGGGATGAAGAATGCCTTGGATAAGAAAGGTTTTGAAAATAAAAAAAGCGCCCAACTTGGGCGCTTTTTCCTCGCAATAGTTATAGGTTTATCTACTATTTCTCTTATAATTCACATCGCTGGTGCCTCTGATGTGATAAAAAATCTTAAAAAAATAAATCTTGAATGGACAACATTCCTTTTTTTAGCTTCAATAGGAATAATCATAGTTGATTCGCTTAGAACTTATTACCTTTCAAAAGTCTCAGGATATAAGATAAAATACTTCAAAGCCTTGGAAAACTCCATATTTGGCTCCTATATTTCCGCAATCACCCCATTTTCTGCAGGAGGTCAGCCTTTTCAGATTTGGCATTTAACAAGGCTTGGTCTAACTGTTGGAGAAGCCTCAATGATAGTTGGAATAAAATTTATTACTTCTTTCTCCATTACAGTTGCTTGGGGATTCATCGGTCTGCTGACCTACAGAAAGGAGATACTGAATATACCGTACATAGGGAAAATATTTGCATTTGGAACAATCCTAACTGTAAGCATCTATATCTTTTTTTTGTTCATGATCTTAAATCCAAAATTTGCAAAAGTTATACTAACATCTCCTATAATATTTTATCCAATGAAATTCTTTTTAAAGAAGGACAAAGATCAACTCAGAAAGCAGATAACTCAGAAAGTGGAGGAATACAAAAATGCTCTTCTTTACTTCTGGAAAAATTCAAAAGGCAGCCTAATTTACAATTCTATATTAAGTTTTGCGATGATATTCTTGATTCTTTCAACTCCCTACCTTTCCATAAGGGCCTTTTACCAAAACGACTTGCCCTTTTTTGAAATAACCGGCATTCAATCTGCACTTAACTTGGTAGTATACTTCATACCGTCCCCTGGTTCAAGTGGAGGAATAGAAAGCGCGTTTTATCTTGCATATTCAAAGTTTGCTTCCAAAGACATCATTGCAGCTGCAGTGATACTCTGGAGAATAGCCACGTACTATATATCTATACTACTTGGAATTATAATAACAACTAAGTATATTATTAAAAAGAAATAGTAAAATCATCGATGATATTTCCTTTTATATCGTATGCTATTGAAATGATTTTATCCTTGATGAATTTTAATATTACATACGAGTAAGCTTTTTTGCCCGTAATTAAAAGTTCACAGTCCTTTTTGATGTTATGAAGTGGTGCACCACCACCACCAACGATTATGTAAGTTATATCTTTGAATTTTAACCTTTGATAATTGTGATCGTGAGAACTGATAACAAACTTTACTCTGTATTTTTCAAAGATTTCATGAAGTTCATAAGAAGGGCCTTTATTTAACCCATCAGAGTATTTCCCACAATCAACGACTCCTTTATGTATAATAGCAATTTTGTTTGTATTTTCATCCTTGAAATCATTGAATAAGTGTTTTGCTCTTAATTTCAGAATGTTGAAAGTATCATTCCCATTCAATACGAAAAATCTATAATTTCCTATTCTAAAGGAATAATAGCTTGGATAAAAGTATGTAGAATATCTAAATCCTGGAATCTCATGGTTCCCCTTAACTGTAAAGACTATCTTGCCAAATTTGTGCAAGGTATTGAAAAATTTGCGATAATCTTCATCTACAAAGTCAAAATACGCAATATCTCCTAAAAACAGCGAAAAATCAGCATCCCTTCCTTTTTCAACTATCTTGCCTTGAATATTATCATAGTCATTTCTCACATCGCCAAACACAAGCATAGTAAACTCTTTAAGATTCTTTGAAGGATAGATTATATTTCCCCTTCCGATTAACATACTCCCTTGATAAATTTCATATTTAAAATTCTCTTTTAAAGGAATACTAACTCTATGGTGAAGAGCGGTTGCATCAACCAATGTAAACTCATCGCTTAATGTTTTGATTTTAATCATTAAAAGCGAAGACTCTGTTCCTTCTACATCAACAACGGGCAAGCCATTTTCAAAAAGCCATATCGGTGGATGGTCTAAAAAGGGGTATATTCCAAAAAGCATCGCTGCCGTTAATAAAATCATGCTAATTGCAGAAATTTTTACCATATTTCAACATCACTCCCTTGCGGTTTTTTAATTACTTCTTTAGCACTTCCTTGATTTACAGAAATCTCCAAATATCCAGAACTATCCTCGTGAATCAAAAAATCCCCCGTATTGACATCACCAAAAGCTTTAACATAAGCTACTCTGAGAATCTTTCCGCCTATGTTAACATTAACCATATCGCCAAATTTCTTTCCTATTCTTCCCATGAAATATGAAGGTATGTTTGTTTCAAGGTTTCCAAAACCGTCATAATAAGCAAGAGCCCCTTTTATCTTACTGTTTTCTACAACGGGTTCTTCATCTTCAAAAAGAACCAATCTTGAAATTTCTCTCCCAAATTTTTCAATATCAACACCCTTGTCTATATAAGCAGCTGCTGGTGCAAAAATGTCTCTTCCGTGAAAGGTGAATGAAGCACTTTTTTTATAGTAATATTTTTTGTTTTCCAAAACAACTGCCTTTTTCAATCCAAACCTCTTAATTACCCTTGTAAAGACTCCATTGTCGGGCCCTACAAAATAGTAATTATTTTTCGTTTCCATTGCTATCGGGTGCCTCTCAGTTCCTACTCCTTGGTCAACTACAACTAAAAATACTGTCCCTTTTGGGAAATCTTCAACTGCTCTTTCAAGCATATACGCTGCCATTCTCACATTAAATGGCTCTATACCATGGGTGAGATCTATTACTTCAGAAGAGGGATTTATCATCTTTATCACAGATTTTGCCACCCCAACGTAATAATTCACATATCCCCAGTCACTCATAAAAGAAATCATTACCACACACCTCCAAGGATGTATGTTATACTTTCACAAAAAGGAGGAGAACCGATGAATAAACTGCTATCCTTTACGCTGTTAATCCTTACGATTATATCCTTTTCCTACAAAGTTGTATATTACAAAGCAAATCTTCTTGGCGTGGACGTTATAACAGGAGCTTTTTACGACACGATAGAGGTGCCTGTCAAGGTACCAGAACTTAAGAATGTAAAAAGAGTCGTTGAAGAGGTTGAGACTCCACCTTCAACTTTAATGCTAATTAAAGAGGGAAAAGGAGATCCTATAATACTGGTTCATGGGCTTGACACTCATGAAATTCAAAAAGAAAGCCCTTA
Source organism: Thermotogaceae bacterium (assembly GCA_027065235.1). Classification (GTDB taxonomy): domain Bacteria; phylum Thermotogota; class Thermotogae; order Thermotogales; family Thermotogaceae; genus JAGHBG01. The sequence continues at coordinate 3,760 of JAMOOR010000229.1, forward strand.
TAAAAGGATCTTCATTGATACCGCTCTTGAAGCAATGAGAAATTTGGGGTTAACCAATCCGCTTTACATGTACATATATCCATCTTGCTTTGAGAGCATGTGGATGTCTGGAAAAAGATTTGCAGATTTTTCAAAAGAATTGGGAATAAAAGACGCAATAATCATCGCTCATAGCAAAGGAGGTCTTGTTACAAGAACAGCTCTTTTCTTTGGAGATTTCAAAGAAAGGGTTAAAAAAATATACTTTCTTGGCACTCCGCATTTTGGTAGCATCTACGCTGATGCTTTTTTGGTAAGTCCTGATGATTTCGAAAAATATTTTAGAGTGGATCAAAGAACAGCTGGCTTGCTAAGAAGAACCCTTATTTTAAGCTACAGTCTTGGTTTCATAGATTCTGCTGCCACTAAAGAACTTGCTTGGATGAATCCTATGCTTCCCTCCTTTATGAATTATCCAAACATTCAGTTTGTATTCATTGCTGGAATGATAGAAGGTATGAGCATAGACGACATCGAACGATACCTAACCATCAATATGAAAAAACTTATCCTCGTTCCACCTGGCTTTAGTCTTTTCTATCTTGGGTTGATATCAAACTTAATAATAAACACAAAACCTATGGTAGCAGCTGTTGACGGACTCGTTCCTGTAAGAAGTGCTCTTGCCCTTGGAAAACTCAAGGGTAAGAAATATCTTCTTGCTGGATATAATCACGCTGGTTTATTTTCAGATGTAAAGCTCATGGAGGACATTCTGAGAGGAAAATACTAAAATAAAAATCCCCCAAAAGGGGGATCTGGTGGAGGCGATGGGATTCGAACCCACGGCTTCTACCTTGCGAAGGTAGCGCTCTCCCAGCTGAGCTACGCCCCCACGCAGAGAGTATTTTACACTTAAAGAATTTGTTTTACAACCATTTTTTGGTTGTTTAGAAAATCTTCGAGGTCGAATAAAAAATGGTGCCCGTGCTGGGCACCATTCTATTAAAAGCATATAAAGGAGATTATTTCCCGTACTCCTCTGTAAGGTACTTATTGATCTCTTTTGTTGCCCAGTTTATAGCTTCATCTATGGTCATCTTATCGTACATGACGTTTGCAAACATGGTACCAACTACACCTCTAATTTCATACCATACTCCAATCTGTGGATCAAATACCCCGTTCGGTATCTGTGAAAGTGGAATTTCCGCATCTGGGTTATCTGCGACGTATTCTTTCCATGTCTTTGTTTCAAGAGCGCTCTTCCTTACAGGAACATATCCAGTTTCTTTTGCCCAAAATGCCGTGATTTCTGGAGAGACTAAGAATTTCATGAACTCCCAGGCTGCTTTCTTTTGCTCGTCAGTTGCAGTATTGAACATTATCACATCAGTTCCAGCAAATGGTACCTTATTTGTTTTCCATGTTGGAACTGGAGCCCATGTCCATTCATGTTTTCCTTTAGATGCTCTATCAACATAGGGTTTTCCAGCGATGGAACCAATATACATAATAACTTTTCCATCACCAAATGGGCCAGACATGTAGCCACCTTGAACAAAAGCTATTTTGTCCTTCTTGTACATGTCATGGAGCAGCTGGAGAACTTCTCTAGTTTCCTTTGTATCGAGATTCGGAATCCATTTTCCATCAACCTTCTTGAGTATAGAACCACCGTTAAGTGTTAAGAATATCTGAAAGGTATCGACGTTGCTTCTGAAACCAAATCCATACTGATCAATTTTTCCGTCACCGTCAATATCGTCCGTTAAAATCTTTGCCGCTTTTATAAGATCTGGAACGGTCTTGGGAATATCCACACCGTAAAGCATCAAAGCATCAGTGTTCACGAAAAGGGCATAAAGAGATTTATTAAATGGGAGAGCGTATATCTTTTCTTCCCACATACAATTGTCCCTAAATGGCTTCCATATATCCTCCCATTCTTCCTTGGTAAATCCTATTTTTGGATCGCTGATAAACCCGTTAAGTTCCTGGACGACTCCCGCATGTATAAGCTTTGCTGTCCAGTTAGAGTATGCTTGAGCAATTGTAGGAAGTGATCCAGCTTGGGCAGCGGCTAAAAGTTTTTGCGAAAGTGCACCGTAGTTTCCAACGTAAACTGCTTTCACTTCAATATCAGGGTGTTTCTCGTTGAACATCTTAACGATCTCCGCTAAAGCCTTGCCATGTCCTCCACCCATAGCGTGCCAAAATGTTACTTGAACCTTACCGAAGGACATAACCACAAGAACTGCTAAAAGAAATATAACAAATTTTCTCACAATCTCTCCCCCTTCCTTTAGATTTTTGCAACTACGATTTTATCACAAAATTCTGAGCAGTAGAAATTTTTAGATATGAATTAATATAAAAGGTCATCTAATATTTATTTACGCAGATATAAATAATCCACGTTCAAGGACTTTTACTACTTTTGGAGCAAATTTTTTTGCAAGTTTTTTATCAAGGAACCTAAGGATTAAGTAGTAAATAGCAAGAAAAATAAGACTATATAAAAAAGAAAGTTCATCGGAAAAGGACAATTTTTTGAAGATTAATAAGGATATGATGAATATTACAAGTGGTAAAGTGTAGATGAAGAAAGAAAGTTTAGTAATAGAAGCTTTAGGTGTTTTTACAAGAACAATATCTCCAGGTTTTACCTTCACTCCGTTCAAAGAAGCTTTTATGGTTCCTTCACTTTCGTCTCTTTTGCATATAAGAGCCATGGGACAGCTTTCACAACTAGCCTCGCTGCTTATTATCTTCAATATAGCTATGTCTTTCTCGACAGCGACAACCTGCATTTTTTCCTTCATTTAAATGCACCTCTCCTGAAATGGTATCTCCGAAGCAGAAGTATATCATAATACCGTCAAATTTAAATTTTGTGAGCAATGGATATATAGTGAATGATGCGTTTTACATCAGCTCAAATTCTGGAAATGCATGGAGCATCATGGGCTTAAAATATCGTATTTCTTCACGACATATTCAATGAAATAACCATGGCCTGCGAGTAAGAATGACTACATTAGAAATCTTTCAAGTAAGTAGCGATTTTTGCTCCCAATCTGGCGTTATTTAAGAGAAGTGAAACATTGGCATTAACCGTTTCTTTTCCGCTGTATTCGGCCAACTTGGAAAGTAAAAATGGTGTAAGCTGCTTTCCTGATATACTTTGCTTTTCTGCTTCTTTTTCCGCTTTTTCTATCCAATCTTCAAGCACTTTTGGATCTATTTCATCTTCTTCTGGAATTGGATTTACAACAAGTAGCGATCCAGGGTAATTCATATTTTCCATCTCTTTGTATATACTGATTATTTCCTCTGTGCTATCTACAACCATATTTAACTTTATACCACTTTTTCTTGTGTAAAATGCAGGGAACTCGTCAGTTTTGTAACCAACAACAACAACTCCTAAGGTTTCAAGAAGCTCTACGGTCTTTTCAAGATCAAGGATTGATTTGGCACCAGCGCTGATGACAATTGTGCGCGTTCTTGACAATTCAATGAGATCCTGCGAGATATCTAAAACTCCCCTATGATACCCACCAATCCCTCCTGTTACGAACACTTCTATTCTACTCATGGAAGCAATTCTAACTGTGGCACTTACCGTTGTATCTCCTGAGAGTTTTTTCCCAACAACATAAGGAATTTCTCTTACCCCCGTTTTAACAGGAGATGACTCGGTTAATTTTTTAATTTCATCTTCTGTCATTCCGACTATTATCTCCCCGTCCAGTATTCCAATAGTTGCAGGAATTGCACCTTCTTTCTGCACAGCTTCTTCCATTTTTTTGGCAACTTCAAGGTTCGTTGGATATGGAAGACCGTGGGCGATAACCGTGCTTTCTAACGCTACAATGGGTTTTTCACTATCTACCCTGATTATCATCTGCATCACATCCTTTCCGGTGCGCTTATTCCAAGAAGTTTTAATCCTTTCCTTATTACAAGCTGTGTTGCTTTAGACAAGTGAAGACGGGCCAAAGAAAGTTTGTGGTTTTCCTTATCCAAGATAACGTTTTTCGTATAAAATTGGTGGAAATCATGGGCAAGCTCTTCAAGATAGTTGGTTATTTTAGCTGGAGAGAAGCTTGTAAAAGCGTCATACAAGGCATCTTCAAACATATCAAGGGTTTTCATTAATTTTCTTTCATCTTCGTTGTTTAAAAGCTTAACAGTATTGAAGTTCTCATCATATTTTATACCTTTTTCTTTAGCTTGCTTAAATAGAGAACATATTCTTGCATGGGCGTATTGGACATAATAAACAGGATTTTCCATAGATTTCTTCATGGCAAGATCTATGTCGAATATAAGTGGTGTTGATGGGTCAATTCGTGCAAAGAAATATCTTGCAGCGTCAACCCCTACTTCGTTTATGAGGTCATCAAGGGTTATGAATCTTCCGGCTCTTGTGGACATTCTTAAGTTCTTTCCATTTTTTCTAAGTGTGACAAACTGGTGAAGTATCACGTTAAAAAACTCATCGTCAAAACCAAGTGCTTTCATGGCAGCCTTCATTCTCGGTATGTGACCGTGGTGGTCACTTCCCCATATATCGTAAACTTTGTCAAATCCCCTCATTCGCTTGTTGTAATGATAAGCGATGTCCGTCATGAAATATGTTGGAGTCCCGTCTTTTCTTATTAGGACTTTGTCATTTTCGTCTATGAACTGTGAGACTTTAAGCCATATTGCACCATCTTTTTCATACAAAAGATCTTTCTTTTTGAATATCTTCAGGACCTTATCCACAGTTCCATCATCTATTAAACTCTTTTCTCTAAATACATTGTCAAAGTGACTTCCCATTAACTTGAAAGTTTCGAACATAGAATTTGTCATCTCTTCAAGTGCGTATCTTTTGAAGAATTCTTCAACTTCATCGTCCCATTTATCTTTGTATTTTTTTCCTACCTTTTCCAAAAGCTTTTTTGCAACATCAATCAAATAATCTCCTTTGTAGCCGTCTTCTGGTATTTCATATTTTGATCCTAAAAGCTCGTTGTATCTGACCCACAGTGACCTAGCAAGGAGATTTATCTGTCTTCCGGCATCGTTTAGATAAACCTCATTTTCTACTTCGTATCCCATTTCTTTGAAAATGTTGACAAGCACGTCACCTATTACGATTTGCCTTCCATGGGCAACCGTCAAAGGACCAGTTGGATTTGCACTGGCATATTCTATTTGCACTTTTATTCCATTTCCTATAGTTTTTTTTCCAAAATTTTCTCTTTTAATTAGAAGAATCTTTTTAATAA
>JAMOOR010000230.1 GCA_027065235.1 Thermotogaceae bacterium
ATATTACTGGAAAGTAGTTGCAAAGGACAGTTATGGAAATGTAACTGAAGGTAGTGTAAGTAGCTTTACTACAATGGAAAAAATTGAAAGCGATGTAGGTAAAATACTGGCGATAACAAATGATGGAATAGTTATGGTAGATGTGTCCGATCCAAGAAACATGGTGTACATGAAGAGTATCAGTTTCTCCGAAAATCACCCCGGTGTTTTTACAAGATATAAAGACTTTATCTTAATCCCTTCGTATGAAGGTGTAGATGTATATAGGATTGACGGAGACGATCTTTTCCATCTAAGAAACGTCCCTCGCGGAACCGATCCAATTTTCCGTCCAAAAAAGATCAGAGTTTTTGAAAATGAAGTTGTAGTAGCTGAAAGTAGGTATTTGGACAGCTCTGGCAAGCTCGAAGCTGCTTTCACAGTTTACGAAATTATCAGTGAAGATTCAGAGGATCTCATCATTCAAAAAGACGATATAAAGATAATTACAAAAAAGACCTCTTACGCCTACACCTATGATGTTTACAAAATAGGAGATAATTACTACATAGCGACAGACGAAGGTCTTTTTGTAAATTACGGGGATGTTTTTAAGAAATTTGATGAGGAAAAAACAGTAGGATTATATTACAACGGCACCTATCTTATAGCTGTTACAAGTGGGAGCGCAAGTTCAAAAATTAAAGTGTTCGACCTAACGGATCCCGATAATCCCACGCTTATAAAAGCATTTGACGGTCTTGAAGGAGACGCAAAGGAAGTAGCTCAAGTGAAAGATAATGTTATGTACATAATATATTCTTCTTCCCGATACATTGAAGCCGTCGATATTTCTGATCCTTTAAACCCAGAGGTAATTTCTAATGACCTCTTTGGAAGAGCCGCTTACAACATATTTGTTTCTGGAGATGTTGCGTTTGCGTTCTCAAGATATGGTGAAAGAATAGAATCCTTCGACATTTCTGATATGAAAAACCCGCAATCATTGTCAAGCGTGGTAATTGGTAACATCTATACAGACGCGCTTAATGTGAAGTATAAGAACAAGCATGTTTACTTTGTAGCAACTGGCTATAGTAAAGACTCCGTTGTCGCTATAGATGTTTCAGATCCAGAGAATCCCATATTGAAAGATGTGTATACAACAAAAGATTACGATTTAAGAGATTTTGCAATACTTGGAAACTACATAATAGTGGTCGGGAAGAACGATGATGCCATGCTCGTTTTTGATATATCAGATCCGGACCGTTTGGAATTTGTAGGATCGTTTGAAGATCTTGGCGGCTATGGAATAGAAGTTGCTGGAAACTACGCTTATGTTAAAGAAAACGACTTTTTAAAGATCATTGATCTCACCGATCCGACATCTCCTAAAAAAGTCAAAGATTTTCCAGTTGATGTAGATTATTATGAACGCTTTCTCATGAAAGCCTCTGGCAACATCCTTTATACATTAAGCGTTGACTTAGGCCCATCTGAGCTTCAACCTTCAACACTGGTCATATACGATGTATCTGACGGTGCCAATCCCACACCGCTTTCTACAAAAAATATACAAAATGATATGTACAAAGGAAACGTGCCTTGCGCCATGGAAGTAAAGGGAGATTATCTGTACATCGGTTCTTGGAATAAAGATAATGAAGCTGACGCTGGAGTGCTTGTCTACAATGTTC
>JAMOOR010000231.1 GCA_027065235.1 Thermotogaceae bacterium
ACTTTTCAAGAACTTTTCTTGCTATCTCTGCACCTTTCTTTGCATGATCTACCTTTGGATCAATTCTCTCAATAGGGCGAGCTATATCATGAAGGTACGCTGCAACTACAACTACATCAGAGTCTGCGTTTTCTTCTTTTGCAATCCTTCGAGCTAGCTTGACAACCCTTAAAGTATGATCCAAATCATGAGAATCCAATCCACCTAAGACCTTTGTCACATAATTTCTCAGGTCTGATTCTATATAATTCATGTTTTTCCCCCTTCTTAATTAGTGTTGTTTCGAAAAACACAAAGCGGGCATCTGCCCGCCTTTTATTATCCACTTGTTAAGTTTACATGCAAATTCTATAGACTAAACATTTCTCTTCTTTTCTTTTTTTCCTCGACGAATTTCTTTATACCCTTGAGCAAGTTCTCTGGATCGAGGTGGGCTTCTTTTATGACTTCTTCGACGGTTCCACCTGTTCGCCATTTGTTATCCCAATCAGAGGTCATTGCGTACATCTCAGATATTTTAGATGCCATCCACTCCGCCGTTGCGATCTTTGATTCTGTAGAGATAACGGTGGAGTCAAGCCAATCTTTCCACGGGAGAACCTTGTTTCTATAATTCTCATCTTGCAAATCAAATAGTTCTTTGCTTGTGGCTATGATTATCTTCAAGTTGTATTTTTCGTCAAGTTCGTCAAGGATTTTCAGCAGATTGACAACCGCCATTGTTCCCCTGACAATTATCGTTCCATCTTTTTCGCCATCTTTAAAATCTCTTATTATGTATGCACCTTTTGCAGCTTCAAAATGAGATGGAATCTTCAGTTTTTTTCTGTCTGGAATTTCTATCGGAGGTCTTGTAAGGTGAAGGACAACTATGGGAAAGTCCCTCCTGAAAGCTTCTGCTAAGAGAACAGGAACTTCGTTAGCTTCCCAGGGATGAAGGTTTACAACATGTCCCTTTGGAAATAACTTCGTGACGGCAGGTGAGAAGATTCCAAAATGGGTTCTTGAGTCATCGGCGGTTTCAGGGCCACTGTGTCCAGCTATCCAAAGGACCTTTCCAAGCTTCAGAGGGCAATCTTGCGCCATTTGGCTGAAAAGTCTGTATGGGCCATACTTGAGGTAAGCGAAACTTCCGTAAGTGCTCGTTGCCATGTAGTAGCCTTTAAATTCGTTGTAGGGATCTTCTGAAAGGTTTACAGAAGCGACACCAGCTGATATACCGGCGTTCGCCATCTCTGTTATTCCTTGTGGAAGGAGTACTCCATCTTTGTTCCTTTCTCTATCATACCAGCCAAAGCCTTCAAAATCCGCCCATGCTTTTGCAAAACCTGATATGTTTGTGGAATCTGACAGGTCAGCGGATGCTGCTAAGAATAAAGGATTTCCATATTTTTTCCATGAGATGTAGTTTATATAAGCACCCCACTTTTTAAGGGCGTTTCTGTTGGCGGCTTTTTCACCCGGTTTGTAAAAGAGATCCTCAGGATACTTTGTGTAATTCCAAAGGTCAGGATCATCTTTTGAGACGCAGAAAGCTTTTACTTTAGCCGATTTTGGCACGGAATCTGCTATTTCAAGTAACCTATCTGCTATGAAGTCAACCATATCATCATTGTTTAGGATTACACTTAAGGTTATTTCTATGTTTCTCATCGTTTGCTTTTTAAACTCTTCATAGTCCTTTGGAGCTTCTCTCATGTATCCTTCAAACTCAACACCATATTTTTTCATAAACGGCTCTTTTGTTTTCCAGAACAATTCGCTGTTGGGTTTATGGGGAGTTCCATGAGATTTGTTGTCGTATATCAAATAGCCTCTTCCTTTTCTTGTTTTAAACCATCCGGCGTTTGGAAGGTTCCTTACGACTCCATCGGCTAGTTCGTTTATAACCCTAAGAACCTCATCCCAGTTTTCACCGTCTGGGGTTCCAACAACTCTCCATCCGTAGGAAGAGAACCACTCAAAAGGTGTTCCATAAACCGTCGAGGAGAGTGGTGGATCATCGATTCCGTAATTGTTCCAGTCTATAAGCCAAAAGAGATTGTCAAGTCCAAGTGCGTAAGCACTGTTTTTAGACTCATGGGTAACTCCCGTTGTCAAAGCCTTGTCCCCTTCTATCACCCATACCTTCACATCTCTAAGGCCCGCTCTTTTCAAAGCGAAAGCTTGCCCAACTGAAACGGGCAAACCGTGTCCTGAAGGACCAGTATTGAACTTTAAAAATAATGTTTTTCCAGAAAATTCCGCATGACCCGGAAGTCCCCCTCTTCTTCTAAAATTCACCAAGTCTTCTGGAAAGACTATCTTTTCTGGGTCGATGTAATATCTATCTTGTTTTGTCTTCTCATATTTTTTCCTAAAAGCTGCGGCTATTATTGGAAGCGATGCGTATATAAGAGGAACCGTGTGACCGGCGGATAAGATGAATCTATCTGCGAAAGGTTTTTCCGGGTTTCTTATGTCAAATCTCATCTTTCCAGAAAGCATTAGAGCCCAAAACATATAAACCTTCGATCTTGATCCGCCAGGATGGCCACTTTGGCGGAAGTTAAGCATAAAATCGATCAACTGATCTGTGACATCCTTAATAACCTCAAGGTATTTCTTCATCCTATCCCTCCTTACAGGCAAAATGCTATACTTGATATCGTATCTCCCAAACCGACAGTAAGTTTTGGTTTTTCTACAACTTTAGTCGGAAGAACTATTGCGTCGGTGCTCTTGAGAGTTTCCGCTGCTTTCTTTCCTGTATCACTTATGGGGATCTTCATAACGCTTTCTAAGTCGTCTATATTTGGCGACACAGCGAACTTTGCTCTATAGGCTGCAGCAAGGGCTGCGGTTGATAATTTCATAAGTTCCTTCTCTTTGTTTTCATCGTTTGAGACTACTATGTAGTAACCGAGGGTGTGATAGTGAATTCTCTTTATTCCCGTTTCCTTTAGGAGGAATTTTAAGAATTCATAAACCTTTATGGGATTTGACCTTTCGAGTTCTTCGCTATAAAATCCCAAATCCTTAGCTATCCATGAAAGCTCTACTTCATTCATACCAGAGCTATCTATCAAGGGGAATATCCTCTCTACGATATTTTTTCTTACCTTGGGATACCTTATAGAAGCCATTTCTGCATGGATGCTTATTCCCTTTTCTTTTATTTCTTTTACAAAAGAAACTAACTCATCGAATCTTTTATCAACTGTTTCTCCATCTGGATAGACTTCTCTCATTATGTGAAATCCTGCTATGATGAATTTTCTATATCTGTCAATGTACTTAGGGAAATTAATCTTGAAGCTTTCAGATATCTTCAGCTTGGAGTTAACAGGATTCCATGAAGCGATGAATCTATTATCTCTTGGACACTCTATACCAGATATTTTCTGGCCCTTTTTAAATTCAAATATCCAATGAACCGCCTTTATTCCTTCTTCATTCCAGGCGTGTTTTGGATGAACTATATTTCCATCTGAATCTATGGTTTTTAAGTTATCTGATTCTGGAAATAGCTCCACAAGGTCTTTGGACAATGGATATATGTAAATAAGAACATCCTTAAACCCAAATTTGGAAAGAGCGACGGCCATGTTAGCGCTGGTGCCACCAAGGCGGATCTGACCAAACCCGAAATTCTCCTTTATCCATTTGTAAACATTCTCTGACTCTATCATAATCTGGAGGGCTTTTCCCTTAGAAAAGCTGTAAGCAAATCCTTTTAAGAAGTCTTCGGGAGTTTTTATAGAGATAGGAGGTTCATCTTGTACATAGCTTCTTAAATCAGCGATTTTTTCAAACTCATTTTCTTTCACATTAATAAGACCGTCCACTACGCTGTGAAACCCCAATGCAATACCTGGGGAATCATTAATTTCTTCCTTAGCCCACTTATATGCTTTTTCGTAAACCCCTTGCCATTTCATTTTTGGAGTACCTCCATGAATACATCTTTGAGGATATTCATGTTTTTGTATCTCTCTTCAAGCATAACTTCCAATGCTTCAGCTGCGCTCAAGGAGTTGTGCACCACTTCATATATAGCTCTGGATATAGCACGAGGATCGTCTCTTCCAGGGAAAAGAACATTTCTCCCAATCAATGAACCTCTAACATTGGGAGCAGATGCCAAAGCCTTTGATACATTCTCTATCGCATAAGTTGGATCTCCCGGTGATTCACCACCCAAAATGAGTATAGGAAGTGTCGTTGCCCTTGCAACCCTGTTGAAACCTTCAATATATGGTATCTTGAGCCAGAGTCTTGCGGTTGAACCTCCTATTCCAGAAGCTATTCCTACTATCTTTACCATGGATTCCACATCGGTTTTAACATGGTAAGGCTGTGTTTCGTCTTCTCTTTCAACCGGCAACGGCTCTAAGAATATAGGAATTCCATATTGATTCGCCCTCCTAACAGCTTCGGCACAGTAACTTAAAGTCTGTATAGAAAACCTTGAATACCTACCAGTTTCAAGCCTGAAAAGAAGCTTCCCAGCATCGAGGTTGTATCTAACGAGGTCCTCTGTTGTGTAAGCTGTTATTCTATCTTCCATCTCGTAAACCACACCAGCTATTCCCGATCTGTTCATGCTCCCTATAAGAATTTTGTTGTCTAAGAAGGGGTCAAGTCCAGCTTCTTTGAACATATAATTTATAAGAACAAGATCATCGATTATATCTGGTGTTGCCATTATTCCGTCCACATAAGGACTCGTAGCTACCCTCAATATCCTTCCAAGGTATTCTAATCTATCCGCCATTCCAATCGGGTTGTCTGGTGATGAAATAACCCCCCTTGCTGGATGGTCAGCTGCCAATATGACAAGGTAACCGTCCTCTGTTAACTTCTTTTTTCTCTTTCGTTTTGAAAGCTCGTCGGTGATTATATCCGGATTTTTCACCCTGAAATCTGTTAAGCGGAAAAACGCCCATTCTGGGAAAAAGTTTCTCGTTGCAAATCTAACAGCAGAAGGTCCGTGGATGACATCCTGCCATGTTCTTGCATCGTCGTAGAAGGCTTTTGCATGTTGAAGCGTTGGTATGCTTCCTTCCCTTCCCCTTGGACGCACTTCAAAGCCTATAGGACCTTCATAGCCCATTTCATGGAGTGCTTTTACAAAATCTGCAACATCTCTGAGTTTTATAGCACCATTTGGATAAGCAAAGGTGGGATGGGTATCACCATACATGGGATCGTTGGGGTCAAGAACACAGTTTCCAATGTGAATATGCACAAGATATGGCATTAAATGCTTTAACACTTCCGGGGCTTCCGGTTCTTCCACTTCTTCCGCCGTTGTTACTGTAAATCTTCTTCCTTGTATTATCTGTTGCTGCTGCTCTTCTCCTTCTTGATTTTGTTGAATTTCAGGAACTTCTATCTCTACCTCTTTAAACACTGTTTTCACATTCCTTAAAAGGTACATGTGGGAAAGGTCGTATAGAAGACCGAACTCTTCTATTCCATACTCATCCCTAATGCGCCTTGCTATATCAATTGCGTCCTTCGTTGGTCCAATTAGTTGATTGTGAAATACCCCATGATCACTGTTCACCCTGTCAAACATCTCAAGAACAAGTTTTAAAGGTTCTCTGCCAAGTTCTTTTGCTCTTTCTCTTGAATATCTGGCAAGTTCAACTATCGACCTGATAAGGGCAAGTTTTGCCGATTCCCTTAAATCCGGTCCTGAATCCCTTCCACTTTGAAATATGAATGACACAGCTCCAAACTCGTAAGCTTGATCTATCATTTCTTTTAGTCTTTCAACACAATTTAACCTTTCTATCTCATCTACTGAAGAAATGTCCTCTCTTGCGTATCCCTCTTCATTCAGTATTTGAACTGGTTGTGCTCCGAAATAGATCGTAAGGTCTGTGGATTTTAGATACTCGATAGCCTTTCTCCTTAAAATAGGATCTTTTATCCTTGTTACCTCTATACCTTTAAAGTACGGATCTTCTGCTATAGCCTTCAAACCTTCCATCAAGTACCGTTCATCTGGCTCTCCACGGAGCATCGCATCGGTATTTTGCCTTCCAGGAAAGGCCATTGGAAAGACAACGGTTACAGGGTTTTTAGAAAGAACCATAAAATCACCTCTCTTTTATACTTTTTCAACGATAACGTTGTTTTCTTCCAAGAACTCTTCGCAATCTTTTGGAATATTTTGATCGGTTATCAAGTAATCAACATCTTCTGGCAAAGCGAAAGTGGAAAAAGCTGCCCTTGAAAACTTTGATGAATCTGTAACGATAAACACTTTAGACGACGCTTTCACCATTTCAGCCTTTACCTCAGCTTCTATTATGTTTGGAACCATAAAGCCTTTTTCCTTCTTAAATCCTGTTGTTCCAAGAAAGGCCTTATCAACGTTTATCTCCTGTATGAGTTTGCTTGTCCATGAGCCAACAAGAGAAAGGCTATTTTCTCTTATAATCCCACCAAGCACAAGTATTTCAAATGATGTGCCAATGAGTTTTTCAGCTATAAATATATTGTTTGTTACTATTGTTAAAATTCTTATCGGGCTTTTTCTCAGTTCAAGAGCTATGTAGTAAGTTGTGCTGCTACTATCCAGTATTATTGTGTCACCATCTTCTATATACTCCACAGCCTTTTTCGCAATTTCCTTCTTCTCCTTTTCTTTTTGATGAAGTTTCTTCATGAAATCCCATTCCGCTTTAGAATGGTTGGGAAGCATTGCTCCTCCGTGGATTCTTACCAAAACTCCTTTTGCTTCAAGAGATTCCAAATCCTTTCGGATAGTTACGGGACTTACACCCAATTTTTTGGAAAGTTCCGATACTTTAACAGATCCTCTGTTTTTGAGCATCTTTAATATCTTTTCTTGCCTTTCTTGAGCAAACATACTTTTGCCTCCTCTGTAAATATAATATCATTTTGGTTTTGAAAATACAAAATTTTTACTCTAAAACGAAACCAATAAAAATTATTCAAAATCATAAACCCTTTATAAACCCTTTGCTAAAATGCAATACAGTGTGTATATCACAGATCGTGCATATTCCACATCACATCGTTAAAATCCGCTATAAATATACCTATAGCGTAGTCCCCTACTCCACCTATCCATATAAGAAAATTTTCGTATCTTATAAGTCCGTTGCCGAAAATAACAAGAGCCCTATCTCCGTATTCCTCTTGGAGCCCAGTAGGAACAAGCATATAATCGCTAATGGATAGCAACTCTCCTTTATCATCCACAATAGCAAGGCCGTTTCTATAGGAAAGATCTCTTTTTAGCACTGAATGCCACCCGACTAGATACTCCCCATCTGAAATTTCAACCACATTTGTGGACCATCCTACCTTTGTTTCCCAATCTTCTGGGGCGAGTACTGGCTTAAGGCTTTCAGGGATTATCGTAGAATTATTCAAATTACATATTCCAGCCCAACCAAGTAAATAATTATCAAGATGTATTCTAGTTAAGATAGCAGCTTCACTATCCTTTGTTCTAACAAAAGCACTATCTTTAACACTCTTTGGATAAAAACTTTCTGTTCCGTTATCTATTTTAAGATATTTCTTGAACATTAAATTAAACTTGCTATCAAATTTTGCAAAACCGATAACATCTCTTTTCTTTTCTTCCACATCCGAATTCCCTTTACCAGTGTAAAGCATATATATTTCCTCGTTGTTTATTGCCACTCGTGGATCTTCGCATCCAAGGAACTCCCACAAATGCTGTGGCCATAGGATTATGTTGACATCTATGGGTTCTTTTATTTTCCCAAGTAAAAGACTCTCTACATCAATTTCAAAAACTCCTATGCTTGATACGTATTTGTAATAATCAAAAATCAATCTTGGAAATATGAAAACCTTGTTATCTTTTAATAACGCTCCTGGATTGAAAACAGCGACAGGCTTTCTTGGATAATTAATAACGTTAATAGCTCTAGGAGGTATCAGATATCTCCTTTTAAATACATTTACTACTCTGTCTTCTCTTATTTCCTTTCTACTATTTATGAAATTTTTTACTTTTTCTTTCAGAATCATCTCAATTTTGTTCATTTAAACCACCTCCAACTTTTTATTATTAGATGTACGTTTTGGATAATACAATACCTTTTTTCATTATTCAATAAAAGTCACATACTATCTGGAAGCAGATTTTCATGAGTAAATCATCATTTTATATAGTAAATAAAAGAAAATAAAAGAAAATAAAAGAAAATCATTCCGCAACGACAATATTGGATGATTTTCGCGAATAAACGGATTTGTGATGACTTTGTAGTTAGGAATATACTTGATGAGAAAAATGCATAAGGAGGGATAAATAAATGAAAGCGGTCGTTCTTAGAGCAAAGTGGGATCCTAAACCGGAGTTTGTATTAGGTCCAAAGGATGAAGAGGGAAAGAGAACATGGCTTGGTAGTAAGGTATGGAGGTACCCTGAGGTTCAAGTGGAAGAGGTTCCGGAGCCTAAAATAGAGAAACCTACTGAAGTGATAATAGAAGTCAAGGCTACCGGTATATGTGGAAGTGATGTTCATATGGCGCAAGCTGATGAAGAAGGTTACATATTCTACCCAGGACTTACAGGTTTTCCTGTCGTCTTGGGGCATGAGTTTTCCGGAGTTGTGGTAGAAGCCGGTCCTGAAGCTATTAATAAGAGAACTGGGAAAAGATTCGAAATAGGTGAACCTGTAACCGCTGAAGAGATGTTTTGGTGTGGTCATTGTAGGCACTGTGCCGATGGTTTCCCGAATCATTGCGAACACCTTCGAGAGCTGGGTTTTGACACAAATGGAGCATTTGCAAAATATGTAAAGGTGGATGCGAAGTATATATGGAGTCTTAAAGAAATCGAAGAATCAGTTGAGGACAAGAAAAAGCTATTCCTTCTTGGCAGTTTGGTTGAACCGACTTCGGTTGCCTATAACGCTGTCATAGAAAGAGGCGGCGGAATAAGACCCGGAGATTTCGTTGTGATAATGGGAGGAGGCCCTATAGGACTTGCCGCTGT
>JAMOOR010000232.1 GCA_027065235.1 Thermotogaceae bacterium
CTATTGTCTATCACCATGTCTTTCTCTGAGAGAAAATCCTTGTATAAGATGTAAAAAACACCTTCACTTCTGGCGTTTTCAATGACTTTTCTTGCTATGTTGCCATCAAGGTAAACTTCTTTTATTACCTTTTTACTTTTAAAATCCATTATAAATGCTCCATTCTGGAAAGTTACAGGTATGTCAAGGTTAAGTTCTTCCAAATACTTTTTGGCTGAGTGGTAATTTCTTCCTGTAAATATAGTAACCATAACACCTTTTTCAACGGCTAATTTAATAGCATTTTTATTCTCTTCACTTATATTTTTCTTATTGTCCAAAAGCGTCCCATCTAAATCTATAACAACAAGCTTTATCACAAAGCCACCCCCATTTCTTCATTTATTATCTTTATATCACAATGCACAGATTTTTTCGATTCCTTTTAAAGCGATAGCGGGAAAAATTATTTCGGATTTTAGGTACTTTTATAATATACTAAAGGCAAGGTATAGCAATATCGTCTTATAAAACTGTAGGGAGGGATGGATTATGAAAAAGCTTTTTGTGGTTTTGCTACTGTCGGTTTTAGTGATTTTGAGTTTTTCAAAAACGGTGGTTCTCAAATATTGGATGTGGGATCCGTCGATAAAAGACAAAGTGGAAAAGGCTATAGCCAAGTTTGAACAGCTCCATCCAAACATAAAGGTAGAGTTCACAGCGATGGAACCCAAGGATTATTGGACGAAGATGAGAACCTTGGCGTTTACCAACAAACTCCCTGATGTTTTCAACATGAGCTCAGGTTACCTTGAAGAATGGGTTAAAAACGGAAAACTTCTTGATATAACAAAGTTCGTAGAAAACGATCTTGACAAAGATAAGTTCTATTTCAACCTTTTTGAGGCTGGAAAGATTCTGTCTCATACCGATAGATATTACGCTGTGCCATTTGCCCTTGTTGTTACCGTTCTTTTCTACAACAAAGACGCCTTTGATGAAGCTGGACTTGAATATCCAAACGAGAATTGGACCTGGTTCGATTTTCTCAATGCAGCAATAAGGCTTACAAAAGATAAAGATGGAGATGGCACACCAGATCAATGGGGTTATTGGTTCTATGGAAGGTATGCCAACGTTGATCCATGGGTTTACGCCAATGGTGGAAGGTACATTGACAGAGAGACTATGAGATTCGATCCAAACGATCAAGCCATACAGGCCATGAAATTCCTCGTTGACTTAACCACAAAGTACAAGGTGTCTCCAAGGCCCAAAGATATGAAAGGTGTTAAAGCTAAAAATGTCTTCCCACTTGGTATGGCAGCCATGTGGGTTGATGGATCTTGGAACATAGAGAACAACAGAAAAATTATAGCTGGAAAGTTCAGATGGGGAATAGCTCCCGTGCCGAAGGGACCTTGTGGAAAAGAAGATGTGGCTTATGGTTGGCCAGACTTTATAGTTATCTCTTCAAGGACGAAACATCCAAAGGAAGCATGGGAATTTGCTAAGTTCATGGCCGGAGAAGGTTTAACTATGGATATGTACATGGCAGGTAAGATACCATCCTATAAACCTTTAACAGAATCGAAAGCATTTGATGAGGAAGGAAAGCAACCGCCAGAAAAGGGTAAGGTCCTTAAAGAACTAGCTTCAAGAAAGCTCATTAATTCCTTCACCATG
>JAMOOR010000233.1 GCA_027065235.1 Thermotogaceae bacterium
TCCCCTTTTCCTAATCTGGGTACTATCTCCGTACCTATCTACACCTTACATACCTTCGATGGTTTACAAAAAGGAGTTTTTGTGTAAAATATCAACTTAGCGGTGGGGCGTAGTGTAACTGGCAGCACACTGGACTTTGGCTCCAGCGGTGGAGGTTCGAGTCCTCCCGCCCCAGCCATAAAGGGTGGCAGAAAAGCCGCCCTTTTTGTTTTGTGTTGAGCTCTCTGCACATAGGGTTTTTAATGGTATAATTAAAACAAAGCTAATCCAGCGATTTTTGGGAGGTGTTTTAAGTGGATATAAAGGAATATGTGGAAAGGGTTAACAAAGCTGTTGAATACTTGAAGAATAAAATTCCCGAGATTCCAAAGATCGCAATAGTTTTGGGGTCTGGTCTTGGTGGAATAGCGGAAGCCATAGAGGATCCAATGACTATTTCTTACAAAGACATTCCAGGTTTTCCTGTTTCTACTGCTCCAGGTCATAAAGGAGAGCTTGTTTTTGGTAAACTTCACGATAAGTTTGTTGTTCTTATGAATGGACGATTCCATTATTATGAGGGATACTCTATGAAGGAAGTAACCTTTCCGATAAGAATTTTTCAACTTCTCGGTGTGGAGATTCTTATAGTAACAAACGCAGCTGGTGGGACTAATAAGGATTTTGAAGTAGGGGTTCCGATGATAATAACCGACCATATAAATCTTATGGGGGATAATCCACTTCTTGGTCCTAATGTTGATGAATGGGGCCCAAGGTTTCCAGATATGTCGGAGGCGTATGATAAAGATCTTATAAAGTTGGCAAAAACTGTTGCAAAAGAATTGGGAATAAAAGTTTATGAGGGAGTGTATGTGGGACTTGCGGGACCGAATTTTGAAACCGCTGCGGAATATAGGATGATAAGAAAAATAGGTGGGGACGCTGTGGGGATGTCTACTGTTCCTGAGGTTATTGTTGCAAAACACGGTGGGTTGAAGGTTTTAGGGTTTTCCGCCATAACTGATATAGGAGATCCCGATAATTTGAAGCCTCTTACAGCTGAAGAAGTTTTAGAAAACGCTGACAGAGCTGGAAAGGCAATGGCTAAGATTATATCGGAAGTCGTAAGAAGATTATGAAAGGAAAGTATTTTTTTAGATTAATCGTTGCCCTTATTGTAGTCATAGTTTCAAGCATAGGACTCGCCTTTGATTGGAGGCGAGTCCTTTCTGTTGCGGAAAAAGGTGATGATTTGTTGCCTCCATTGCAAATTGTTTTAGTTTTTGATTTTTCGTCTATTCCATGTAGAATTCCTGGCAACTACCGTTTTTCTTCGCCTATTGTTCGCATAGCTTATTCCCAGATGTATGAAATATTGGATGAAATGAACGAAGATCCAAATTTGAGAGTAGTTTTAGCGTTTTCTTCCAGATATATAGATAGTGTGAGAAGATATTCAGTTGAAGGAGTTGATGATTATTTGGATGAGAACTCTTCCGTTGATATTGGAAGATATATCCCTGAGGGAACACCAAAGCCCGTTAGCATAGCTGAGTGGAATTACTTGTGGCTTCCATATAGTTTGAAAAAAACCTTTTCAGTTGATTCATCTATAGAGTCTTATATATCCATTTATAGAATGATAGCATCGTCTTTGATAGGTAGGCTGATA